>CBIGQT010000459.1:0-3274 GCA_966191655.1 uncultured Ginsengibacter sp. | reverse complement strand
AAGATAGTTTATGAAACAATTGCTTTTGTTAAGCGTGAACTTACCTCACCCGAAGGGGGATTTTATTCTTCCCTGGATGCCGACAGTGAGGGAGAAGAGGGGAAATTTTATGTATGGAGTAATGACGAAATAAAAGAAATTCTCGGAGATGACGCTGAACTTTTTTCCGATTATTTTGGTATAACAGGCAAAGGCAACTGGGAACCCAATAAAAACATTCCTGAAATATCGGAAAGAAATATGATCTTACAGCGAATCAACTTCAGGATAAAATTGATTCTTTAAAACAAAAAGTACTAACGGCAAGGAACAAACGCATACGCCCTCATACTGACGATAAAATATTAACATCATGGAATGCCCTGATGGCAAAAGGCTTGATTGATGCATATGAAGTTTTTGGTGAAGATGATTTTTTGCAAATGGCCAAAGGCAACATCGGATTTTTATTAAAAAATATTGCAACAAAAGAAAATGCACTATTTAGAAACTTTAAAAATGGTAAAGCAACTATACCTGCATTTTTAGATGACTATGCTTTTATGATAAGCGCTCTTATTGATTATTACCAGGTAAATTTCAATGAAGAATATTTACAAAGGGCAAATGATTTTAATCAATATGTTGAGCAACATTTTTTTGACAAAATTTCTGGAATGTATTTTTATACTGATGACCAGTATAGTAATTTAATTGCACGCAAAATGGAAATTGCGGATAATGTAATTTCATCTTCTAACAGTGAAATGGCAAAAAATTTATTAATGCTTGGGCTCTATTTTGAAAATAAAAATTACGAAAATCAATCTGCTCAACTTCTGAAAAATGTTATAGACGACGTCAAAAAGAATCCTGGTTATTACGCCAACTGGGCGCAGGTAATGGCTTTACAAATAAAACCGCCTTACGAGGTTGCCATTATGGGAAGCAACTGGAAGGAAAAACTTGCTGAATTTCATAAATATTATTTGCCCAACACAATTTATCTTGGCGGAGTTAGTGAAGGAAATCTCAATCTTTTACAAAATAAACTTATAGACGGAAAAACCACAATCTATGTTTGTGAGAATAAAACGTGCCAATTACCGGTTGAAGAAGTAACGTTAGCACTTAAGCAAATAAAATGAGGAATTTCTTCTCTTTAAATAACGGGCTCTAATCAATTTATCAGGCAGGAGATTTAATCGTATAATCAACCCCTTGTTTTTCTTTATTCAATACTTTATAGGCAACAATACCTGCAGCAACCATTAATACAGCTCCCAAAACAAACGGAGCACCAGGAAAATAAATTGAGGTTGATTTTGCCGTAAAATAAGAAAAAAGACTTGTCATAATAACGGGGCTGATAATTGAAGTAGCACTGATTAAACTTGTTAATGCTCCCTGCAACTCGCCCTGTTCATTTGCAGGAACATGACCGGTAATAATAGACTGCAGCGCAGGGCCGGAAATTCCTCCAAGGCAATAAGGAATCAAAAATATAAACATCATCCAGCCTTCTGTAGCACAGGCAAATAGTACTAGCCCCAATGCATACATGCCAAATCCGATGTAAATACTTTTTGTGTTTCCAATTTTTGGATTTATATATCGTATCAGAACGCCCTGCACAAGGCCTACCAGAAATCCTACTGCGCCAAGAGAAATGCCTATCAATTTTGGGCTCCATTTAAAACGTTCAATACCAAAAAATGACCATACACTCTGAACCGCTTGTCCTGCCATATAAACTAAAAAAAATGACATGGCAAGTGCGGCAACTGCAGGATATTTTTTCAGGTGTTTAAAGGCCCCGAAAGGGTTGGCTCTTTTCCATTCGAATTTTCGTCTATTCTCAACCGGTAGTGATTCAGGCAATACGAGAAATCCATAGAGTAAATTCATAAAAGTAAGACCCGCAGCAGCCATAAAAGGAATACGTGAGCCATATTGGCCGAGAAGGCCACCAATTACCGGCCCAATGATAAATCCAAGTCCAAACGCAGCTCCAACCAGGCCAAAATTTTTCGCACGGTCTTCCGGCGCACTGATGTCTGCAATGTAAGCTGTTGCTGTTGTAAAACTTGCGCCTGTTATGCCTGCGATAATTCTCCCAACGAAAAGCCATCCAATAGTAGGAGCAAAAGAAAGAAATACATAATCTAATCCGAAACCAAATAACGAAAATAACAGAACGGGCCTGCGTCCGTATTTATCGCTAAGATTACCAAGAAAAGGAGAAAATAAAAACTGCATTATTGCATAAGCAAACGTAAGCCATCCTCCGTAACGTGATGCCGCACTTATATCACCATGAATTAATTCCTGGATAAGTTTTGGTAAAACGGGGATAATTATTCCCAACCCTGTCACATCAATAAGAAGTGTGAGAAAGATAAAACCAAGCGCCGCCTTTCGATTAGCTGCCATTTAATAATTTTTTGCTAAGAAGCAGGAAAAATAAATAAAAATATTTACTGCAATTTTTTTTTTAGTTTTATGAGATTCAACATTTAAAAAACTAAATTTATGAAAGTAGCAGGATGGGTATTAATTGTAATTGGAGTAATAATGATAATCATTAAAGGATTTTCAGTTCCCGTAAAAGAAAAGGTAATTGATGCCGGTCCCATACAGGTAAGCAAAACGGATAATAAATGGATAGGATGGCCAACATACGCCGGAGGTATTCTTGCAGTTATAGGTGTAGTTCTTGTTATAGCCGATAGAAAAAAATAAAAACCCAGGATAGCGAGGGTAACTGCCAAGCCTGGTAAAAGAGAGTATAAAAGAAAATGCCCGGCATCAACGGGCATTTTCTTTTATACTTAAGTTTAATTATAACAGAAGTATCAATAGTAATATTATGATTATGATGGCACCAATTGACAAATAAATTCCATGGTTACTGTGTGCTTTTCTAATCTCTTTAACTTCTTTCCTAAGTTCTCTTTTTTCTGATGAAGTGAGATTACTTTTATCCATATCACGTATTTCTATAAGCCTGTTCGTTAGTTCCTGTGAACGCACGTCCTTAGCCGTTTTTTCTGCTCCTACCGGAGAGTCGTCTGCAGCAAATACAGGAGTGATAAAACCTGCTAACATGGTAATTAATAAAAGAGGAATGATTTTTTTAAATTTCATAAAATGTTTTTAAAATAAAAAATGGTTTCTAAGTAGTAACGTAAAATATATGTTTGCTATTACAATTGGCTAAAAGTAATCATTTCAAAATTCAGATCAATAATTAAATTAAAAAAACAACCGGTGAGCCCGGTGGTGTTAGCGCTGC
>CBIGQT010000458.1:0-3274 GCA_966191655.1 uncultured Ginsengibacter sp. | reverse complement strand
TGCTAATGCCAATCCCATTCCTGTGTTGCCCGATGTGCCTTCAATAATAGTTCCACCGGGTTTTATTTTTCCTTCCTTTTCTGTTATTTTAAGCATTTTTACAGCCATCCTGTCTTTAATAGAATTTCCGGGATTAAAATATTCTACTTTGGCGAGAACTGTGCAGGGTAATTCTTTTGTAATCTTATTTAAACGAATAAGTGGAGTATTTCCAATGGTTTCCAATATGCTGTTCTTCCACATAAAATTGTTTTGCTTAAAGTTAAAAAAAATTAGCCCAATCGTTTTATTTTATCACTTGCGAAAGCCCGGTACCATTAATCACTTCCAGCGCTTTTTGTACAGCCGCATCCTCTGGATTGCTTACTTCATACAAACCTTCAGTGCGCCAAATTTGCCTGGCAGTTAGAGTTTTTATTTGTTTTGCCAACTCCGTTTTTTCTTTAAGATTTTCCACATCAAGATTTACAGAATCTTTGGCGGCATAATTTTTAAAATTATTTAAGGTTATGGAATCGACCTTATATTTTTCTTCAAACTCTTTTGGAGTTTTAAAAGAGTTGAATTCTTTTTCGTTATCCAGGTAATTCAGATAAACAAAATTACTTAGCGTACCGTTTAAATAAATTTTTGCCAGTCGTTTATCAAAAGAAACCGTATCAAAAGCTACAAAAATATCCGGTGTTATGCCTCCACCTCCATACACGAGTTTACCGGATTTGGTTTTGTAAACTTTTTCGTTAGTGTGTTTAATTGAATCGGCAAAACTCATTTCTCCTTCGTGAAAACGGTTCATAATATCCATGTTATATGCATCCACACCATCTTTATACGATTTTTGAATGCTCCGCCCAAGGGGAGTATAATACCTGGCAACCGTTAGTCGTAAGCCAGAACCATCACTTAACTCAAACTGTTCCTGCACTAATCCCTTCCCAAAAGTGCGTCTACCCACTACCGTTGCCCTATCCCAATCCTGCAATGCGCCAATTAAAATTTCGCTTGCGGATGCTGTTCCTTCGTTGGCAAGAACTACCAGTTTACCTGTTTCAAAAATTCCTTCTTTACTACAACGGTATTCTTTTTTTGGCGAGTGTTCTCCAACAGTGTATGTGATGAGTTTATCATCACTTAAAAATTCATCAGCAATATTTGTCGCTTCAGTTAAGATGCCGCCACCATTATCTCTCAGGTCAAGGATCATGCTTTTCATTCCTTTCTTTTTCAGTTCCTGGGCTGCTGTCATAAATTCATCGTAAGTAGTTTCTGAAAATTTATTAAGACGGATATAACCTACAGTATCTGCAATCATGTACGATGCGTCGAGGCTGTATAACGGTATCATGTCACGGGTGATGGTTACCCGTTGTTGTTTCCCATTTCTAAATATCTGTATATCTGCCTTAGAGCCGCCGGGACCACGCAATAATTTTCTTATTTTTTCTGAAGTAATATTAACTCCTGCAACAATTGAGTCGCCGACTTTTAAAAATTTATCACCGGGTTCAAGTATTTTATCAGACGGGCTGTTTTGAAGTACGTTCAACACATTTATAGTATCACTAAAAATATTATATTCAATACCTATTCCATAAAACTGGCCTTCGAGATCTTCGTTAACTGACTGAAGTTCCTGCGGAGGTAGTAAAACAGAATGTGGGTCAAGCTTTCCGAGCATAGATTGTATAGCTTCGTCGCCTAATGAATCTTCATTTTCTTTATCAACATATTCTCTTTGTATTAAATCCATAACTTCCTGAACCGGTTTTGGCTTATTGGTAAAAAATATTCCCGTGTTGGGCATGTTGCTTTTTATACGATACCCGATAAACATTCCTGCCACCATACAAATGCTCAGTATAAGAGGAAGCCAAACCTGTAATTTTTTATTGTGCATACTATTCTTTATTATCTAATTTTATTTTTTGAAGTGCAAATTTCCTTAATAAACACGAGATAATCATGCCAGTCATCAAATTGATTGCGGATAGCGGATCCACCAAGACAGAGTGGTGTCTTTTACACGGTAAAAAGAAAACACTCATTTATTCCCAGGGAATGAGCCCTTATTTTTTAACAGATAAGCAGATGGCAGATATCATAAAGCAGGAAGTAGTGCCTCATCTGAAAAAAATAACTGTGGAAGAAATATTCTATTATGGAACAGGTTGTACCAGTCCTGCAAATGTAAAAATTGTAAGGAAAGCTTTGCAAAGTATTTTCCCAGGAGTAATGATAAAAATTGAAACGGATGTAGATGGCGCTGCCAAAGGGCTTTGTGGTAATGAAAAGGGAATAGCCTGTATCCTGGGAACCGGCTCCAGTTCCTGCTATTACAATGGCAAACGAATTGTAAAAAATAATCCCGGCCTTGGTTATATTTTGGGCGATGAAGGAAGTGGCGCTTACCTTGGTAAAAAAGTAATTCAATATTTTCTCTACGATACTTTTGATGAAGATTTACGTTCAAGATTTGATGCAAAATTTGTTACCAATGCCAATGAAATTTTAAGTACAGTTTATCGAGAACCTTTAGCTAACCGCTACCTTGCTTCTTTTGCCATTTTTTTAGCAGAGAACCGCGGGCATTATATGATAGAAAACATTATTGAAGATGGCTTCAACGATTTTTTTTATCATCATGTTTATAAGTTCAGTGAAAGCTGGAAGTACCCTGTTCACTTTACAGGGGGAATTGCTTATGGCTTTAAAGATGTATTGGCCGAAATGTGCAACAGCTACCAGTTACAGCTTGGGAATGTTTTAAGAAACCCCATGGAAGGTTTAATAAAATATCATGGGGAATGAATGAATTGTGTAATATTTATGATTGATAAATGTCAGATGGGGCATCTACCAGGAAGAAGGGGCTACATTATGAAATATTTGATTTTAATTATTTTAATTTCTTTTGAAGGATGTATTCCTGGTCCTAAAGATTTAGGTGCGGGATATATTTTGAGTTATAATACCAATGCATTAGACAGGGTTATCCTGATAGATAACCCACAAGGAGGAGTTACCTTAACATATTTTGAAGATTCCAATAAAATTGTGAAGTATTTTAAAAATGAAACTCCGATTGTTGATTCGTACGTCAGCAACAGTGTTTTTAATGAGAAGTTTATACTGATCGATCAAAAGCCTATGGACAGCATTTGTGAATGTACCCAAAATTGCCTTGAAAAGAAATATCCGAACCATAATAATTTACCAACCTACAGAATGTGCGAAGATGCAATTAAAAATGCAAAACTGCATTTGTACTATATAA
>CBIGQT010000457.1:0-3276 GCA_966191655.1 uncultured Ginsengibacter sp. | reverse complement strand
CTGCGACCGTTGTGTCCCGCATTACTTTATTGTATGTATTTGCCTCTGCAAGAACGATGTTGTTTTGAAGATCAGTGTATGTAATTGCCTGAGTTGTTCTGTTAATAAGAACTTTTAATTTGGTTGTTGTAATAACAATGTCGTTATCTTTTTCAGTAACGCTGAAATTTTTCGCATAAGAAGTAACAGGCAATACTACCAGCGAGTGCTTTAACGGCATATCATTAAGGCTTGTATATTTTACTTCAACAATATCATCGTTCAATAAATAAATATTCATGCTTCCGGTATTAAGGCTGCAGCTAATACCAAAGTTTGTTTTTTTATAAGACTTTATTTGAGCAGTAATACAACAGGTTGTGAAAAGAAAAAATAAAATAAAAAGTGAAGAACATTTGATATGTATTTTCGGCTGGCTCATAAAATGCAATTGTTTAATATTATTTAAAGATCAGTAATTACTAAAAGCGTAATTTATAAAAAAAAAGATTAACAGGCAGGTGTAATTTCCTTTGTAAGAAATATTGCAATAACAGCTAAAATAATATTATTCTTTTATAGAGAAATAGCCTAGTTGCTTAATTGATATTGTTTTTGTACAAATTCTGAGAATTGAAAAGCATTTATAAAATGGCGTTTGTCCTTTACAGTTATACTGTTCAAAATAGATCACATTTTTTTGCAGAAATTTCTCTCAATATCTATTTATTCACTTCAATAAAGATTGGTGTTACCGAAATATCAATTTCCAATGTATCATTTGAAACTACTGCCGGAACAGCATTGCCAAAGACGTCAATCGCTTTTGCTTTATTTCCGGGCAATGGCAAAACATAATGTGTGGCCGGCAGATCTTCACCTGAAAAGGCATCACGTTTTTCCCATGCAACATAAAAAATGCTATTATCGGTTCTTGTTATTTCAAAAAGATACAGTAATTCTTTGCCGGGCACATCAATTTTTTTAATCGTCTTAATATGATTGAGATAACCGGTCATGCGTTTAAACACATCAACCTCAGGATACTCCTTCACCACATTTCCTTTACTATATTCTAACAGTTTATTTTTCCCGAACATCAGCGTCATCAAATCGTATTTATTATCTGTATTGGTGAAGAGGCACCAGTACATTGTTTTTTGTATTCCTGCAGAAAATGCCAGAATGTTTCTCATAACAATATCCCGGCTTTGAAGGCGATCATATTTATCGTTCAGTTCTTTTGCACATCCCATCATAAACATTTGTGTTTGCGGCGACAGTGTGTGAATGCTATCATACATATCGGAAATAGGACTTTTCATTTTTGCAAAAGCCACAGTATCGTGCGTGGCAACCACTCTCTGCCATTCCGTTATTTGTCCAACATATTTGAAGTTAACCGGGAATCCAAAAAATCCAGGGCCATTATATTCTGTGCAAATGATGGGTTGATTGTGCGCAGAATAAGCAAGTTCTTTTTTAAAATATTCCACTCTTGCCGGAATCGTATAAGGATTAGCATACAGCCGTATGTCGAAAATATCAAAATAATCAGCGGCTTCTTTTATGGCTTTGCTAAAAAAAGCCAGCCCGGTTTTTTGCCCGGGTATCTCCGGCATTCCCGGTGGATTAAAAAGCCCGTCGTATCCGCCGATTACCACTTTTGCCTGCGGATCTGCAGCTTTTACCGCTTTGTAAAAAACTTTTAGTTCACTGACAAATTCTTCGGGAGTGCCATTCCAATAAACAGGATTGTTAGGCTCCGAATCGTTTTGCCACAGTTTTATTTTACCCTTGCAATGTTTAACGAGTTCATAAATAAAATGGTAATACTCATCGGGGGATTTTGCAATAGATGCCGGAATAGGAAGATAAGCGGATTTTGTAGCCCAGGAAGAAGCTGAAAATACTGAGATTAATGCCTCATCACCAGGTGTAAGCTGATTGAGAAATGAATCAACAGTGCCCCAGTGGAACTGCCCTTTAGATGGTTCAATCTGCTCCCAGAATAAATATAGCTTTGTCAGGTGAACATCCATTTTTCTTAATTGGGGCAGAAATATTTCGGGTTTGTTATCAACCCCGTATGAAAATCCCCAGGCCACTCCAACCTGTGGCCCCGGGATTGAAATAGTGGCAGGTACACTTTGCGTTTGTGCGTAACTGTTATTCATTAGTAATACATGAATGATACATAGCTGTAAAATAACTTTTAATAATTTCATCATGATGCCTTTTTTGATAAACTGTTTATTTTTTAAATACTTTTTCTGCATGCTTTTGAAAGATGGCTGTTAAGGCATCAGAGTGTTGCGTCAATAACTTTATTTTTGATTCACTGTAATCTGAAAAAAGTTCAAACACATCCTTTGCCATAGCTGCATAATATTGCTTTGCTTTCTCATGCTTTTTGGGAATAAAAGAGATGATAACTTTTCTCCTGTCGTTAGGATCGCTTTCTCTTTTCACGAAGCCTGCTTTTTGAAGACGGTCTATAACGCTGGTAATAGCGCCGGTAGTAAGTCGCGTAACTTTTGCCAGGTCACCCGCGGTTGATGGTCCAATTTCCATAAGAAAATCTATGCACTCTGCATCGGTTGGATTGAGGTTCATTTTTTCTGCTATTGCATACTGAAGCATCAGCGAAGAGCGGGTGAGTTTTCTTGTTGCCGTCATAAGTTCATATACACTAATATCTTTATTCTTTTCTGCGGCCATAATTTTATTTATCTTAATTATTAATTATCTTAATTATTAAGATAAAATTAATAAAAAAGATTTTACCGGCAAAAAAAAATTGCATGTTATAAAAAACGCGGCAATAAATTTATTAGCAGACTATGGAAATTTAGAATCCTGCCTAAATGCATTATCAGTAACTATAATAGTCCAAAAACTTTATTTAATATATGAAACCATCACAGCGACCGATGCATATTTCGAAGTCATCAACTACTTTTTTTAGACATGTAAGCCTGTTTTTTATTATCTTCTGCCTGTTACTAATATTTAATGTTGTTCATTCACAAGGGGAAGTGGAGCCCTGGGGCAATATAACCGGAATTCGTACTAACGGCCAGTTAATTCCATTTGAAACCAGTCTTTCTTTAGTTGAAAATAACTGGTCTTCTATAAAATCAACCGGACAGGAAAAGCAGCGGCCAAAATATATGCGTGATGGAGGTAAACAAATTATTAATACAAAAATTGATAGTGTAAATTTTACTGAAACCATTGAAGATAGTGAGAAAGGAAGCGCTGATGTATCAGTTGCCGTGTCTTCCAATACTGCAC
>CBIGQT010000456.1:0-3283 GCA_966191655.1 uncultured Ginsengibacter sp. | reverse complement strand
GTGACGTTGATGACAGGCAGGCTAAAACAACAGTTACTAATTTTCCAAAGGCAAAATTTTACAAAGATTATAGAGAGATGCTCGATAAAGAACATAAAAGTTTTGATGCAGTATCAGTGTCTACTCCGGATCATACACATGCAGTAGCAGCCTACTCTGCCATGCAACTCGGTAAACACGTGTATGTTCAAAAGCCTTTGACCCACGATGTATATGAGGCACGCATGCTAACGAAGGCGGCTAAACGCTACAAAGTGGTTACTCAAATGGGCAATCAGGGCGCCTCTGGTGATGGCATCAGGCAGTTGATGGAATGGTATGATGCAGACATTATTGGAGATGTACATACCGTTTATTGCTGGACAGACAGACCGGTTTGGCCGCAAGGCATTCCATGGCCTACCGCTTCGGCGTCTATACCAACAGAATTAGATTGGAATTTGTGGCTGGGCACCGCTCCTTCTAAAAATTATATTGACAATCTGATACCATTCAACTGGCGGGGCTGGTGGGCTTATGGAACAGGCGCATTGGGAGATATGGGATGCCATATTGTACAACCCGCTTTTGGAGTGCTTGACCTTAAATATATAAATTCAGTGCAGGCGAGTGTGGGAAGTGTTTATGTAGGCGAATTTACAAGAGGATATTTCCCTGATAGTTGTCCTCCATCGAGCCACGTAATTATGAAATTTCCAAAAACAAGTAAAACAAAAGGGCCTGTTGAAGTACATTGGATGGATGGAGGAATACAACCTGAAAGACCTGAAGAACTTGGCCCAAATGAATTATTTGGCGATGGCGGCAATGGCACACTCTTCATAGGAACAAAAGGTAAAATGATGTGTGGAACTTACGGCGCCGATCCTAAATTACTTCCAACCTCAAGAACCGCTGAAGTACAGGTTAAACAAAAATATCCAAGAATACCTTTGGGAGCTGAAGGCCACTATGCACAATGGGTGGAAGGTTGTATTGCGGGTTACGGGAAAACACAAATGGATTCTTCCTTCGACGTTGCCGGCCCTTTAACAGAAGCGTTGTTAATGAGTAACCTGGCCATAAGAGGATTCGATATAAGAAAACCAAAAGCAAATGGAGAAACCGGTTTCGACTACCCCGGCCGTTACCTTGAACTTTTATGGGATAACGATAACATGCGGGTGACTAATTTTGACGATGCCAATCAATTTATTAAACGTGATTATCGTGAAGGATTTGGCGTAACTTATAATGTATAAACTTTAAAAATATTTTTTATGAACAGAAGAGACGCAGTACAATATATTTCGCTCCTTTTAGGAGGCACTCTTATAGGCAGCAATTATTTTTTAGAGGGTTGCAAAAGTAAAACAGGTGTATCAATGGTTTTTACACCGGAAGATATTTCCTTTCTCGATGAAGTTGCTGACACTATTTTGCCACCCACTAAAACTCCCGGGGCAAAGGCCGCCAAAGTTGGCCAGTTTATGACGGTGATGGTTAATGATTGTTATGAAGCGGCGGATCAAAAAATATTTCATGAAGGCATTAGTAAACTCGATGAGGCATCCGATAAAAAAAATGGAAAGTCTTTTATGGAAAGCACGCCACAGCAACGCCACGATTTACTCGCAGATTTGGATAAAGAAGCAATTGCTTACAAAAAGAAAACGGATGCTTATTTCGATGCGTTTATTGATGAAAAGAAACGTGAACTGGCCCTGCAGAAAGATAAAGAAGGTATAGACCCTAAAACAGTAAAGATGCGTGAAGACCCTAACCACTATTTCAGGATGATGAAAGAGCTTACACTGCTTGGATATTTTACTTCCGAGATTGGTTGCAAGCAGGCAAGACGTTATGTAGAAACGCCCGGTAAATTTGAAGGATGCGTTCCTTATACGAAAGGTGATAAGGCCTGGGCTTAAAGATTTTTTTAAATTGAATCCGGTTTTTTTGAATATCTTTTATCTGATTTTACTTGCGGGTATCCTTACCCGTTATACCAGATCCTGATTTTATACTTTGCGTTTTAGTCGCAATTGAATTATAGGGTAGCCAACCTTTTGAAGGTTGGCAACCCTTACCCTCCATCGTGGGATCTCAACGACATGAGCACTTACTGTCCGGACATCTTACTTTTCCAATCGCTTATTCAGATGATTTTTAAGCAAGGTTATTTGTATAAACATCAATAACGTTGATAAAACAATTATGTTGATAGTTATGCCGGAGAATTGAAATAAATGTAAGTCAGTTAACGCTTTGATTAAACCCCTTCCACTAAAAGCAGCCGACCAGGGCTGACCTTCACTTTGGGTAACGTTATTTGTCAAAAGATAAATAACCGTGGCAATAATACCACCAAAAATTACAAGCCAGCCCCTTTTTGAAATCAACGGTTTATATACAGTAACATTACTTTTGCCAATTGCCAAAACGTTGGCCATAACTTTAGACGTAAAATCGTGGGAAGGCGATTCCAATGAAGTTTCCTTCATTATTTTATCAACAAATTGTTTCGTGTTTTTATCCTCGGTCTCTTTCATAATATTGTAATATTTCGGGTTCTAAACGCTCTTTCAAAAGACAGGTTAATTTCTTCCTGCTTCTGTACAATCGTATCTTAACATTGTTCGGATTGATACCGATAATTTTCGCAATCTCGTCCAAAGATTGCTCCTCAAAATAATATAAGGTTAATAAAAAACCATCTTCACCGGGTAATGAATGTAAACAATCCTGTATCATCTGTTTGCGCTCCTTCTGTTCAATCGAATCTAATACATTCATAAATGATATTGACTCCTGTTCGGCAAGCGCATCCAGGTCAACAACAGGTTGCAATCTTTTATTCTTTTTCAGCCTGTCTAAACATGTATTAAAAGCCACCTTATAAATCCAGGTCGAAAATTTAGATTCTCCATTAAACTTACTTAGTGACTTATATATTTTCACAAACGTATCCTGCGACACTTCCTCCGCTTCTTCCCTGTCTTTAAGCATTTTCAATGATAAAGTAAATACCAAATCTTTATAACGGTCTACCAATACAGCAAATGCACTGGTATCGCCCTTTTGCACCAGGTGGATATAATGTTGATCGTTTTCCTTAACCATATTATAAATAATAAGACGACAATAAAAGTATCCCGGTTACAATTAACCAAAAATTTTTCCCGTATTTGTAACCAACAACAAAATTGCGTCGTCAAACACCATAAACGTAATACAATTTTTTAATTTAAAACAAATCACTATGCATTCTGAAATTATAATACCGCTGAGTTTATTTCTTGCA
>CBIGQT010000455.1:0-3283 GCA_966191655.1 uncultured Ginsengibacter sp. | reverse complement strand
TATATTGATACATACATTCTTTTTGCAGGCTGCGTCATCCGGCAATAGTTCGTTAGATTATCTTCCAATAGGCATTCAGTTAATTTTTGCTATCATTTTAGTTGGCGGAATAATAGGTCTTACACATATTTTTGGTCCTAAAAGAAATACTGCTGAAAAACTCGAGAATTTTGAAAGCGGTATAGAAGGTCATGGAAATGCAAGGAGGCCAATGGCCATAAAATATTTTTTAATTGCTATTTTATTTGTCTTGTTCGATGTTGAAGTTATTTTTTTCTATCCTTACGCGGTTAATTTTCGCGAATTAGGATGGGATGGCTTTTTAGCTATTGTAATGTTTGTGGCATTTTTTTTATCAGGATTTATTTATATTATTAAAAAAGGTGCTTTGCATTGGGAAGAATAGAAACAATCTGCTAATGAGATTATATACTGATGTGATAATGGATTATGTGATCAATTGTAGCAAGTAATCGGCTTATAAAAGATTTGAACATAAAACTTAATTAGCACATCAGCTAATTATCAAATTATAAAATTAAAAAAATGGCTCGTCCGGTTCAATATAATATTACTGATAAACTTGTAGAAGCTCCAATAGCTTTAGGTAAAGCGCCTGAAGGATTTCAGGGCGAAGGTTTTTTTGCAACTAAATTAAATGACGTGGTAGGCCTTGCCAGGAAAAACTCTATCTGGCCTTTGCCATTTGCTACCAGTTGCTGCGGAATAGAATTCATGGCGCTTATGGCATCTCACTATGACTTAGCAAGGTTTGGTTCAGAAAGAGTAAGCTTCTCTCCACGCCAATGCGATCTTTTAATGGTAATGGGAACTATTGCAAAAAAAATGGCTCCGATAGTGAAACAAGTGTACCTGCAAATGGCCGAGCCACGCTGGGTTTTAGCAATGGGAGCCTGTGCAAGCAGTGGTGGCATATTTGATTCTTATGCTGTTTTGCAAGGTATTGACCAAATTATTCCTGTTGACGTTTATGTGCCAGGTTGTCCCCCCAGGCCCGAAGCAGTGTTAGATGGATTTATGAAAGTGCAGGATTTGGTAGGAAAAGAAAGTTTGCGGCGCAGAAATTCTGACAGGTATAAAGAATTAATGAATAGTTATGGTATACAATAACTGTTATGCGTATACGCTAATTAATTTACACAAAGAGGAATAATATAAAAAAGAATGGCATTAACCAACGAAATAATCAGGCAACATTTAACTGACAAATTCGGAGAGCAAATTTATAATTGGGAAGAACCGTATGGAATGCTGACATTCACGTCTCATAAAGATATTAATCTTAAAGTGCTGCAATTTTTTTTTGATGATCCAACACTTCAATTTCGTTTTCTAACAGACCTTTGTGCGGTACATTATCCCGGAAAAAAAGGCGAAGAACTTGCAGTCGTATATCATCTCCATAACCTCGTTGAAAATATCCGCATCAGGTTCAAAATTTTTACTGATATTAATAATCCGGATGTTTTTAGTGCAACAGCATTGTATTCTTCCGCCAATTGGATGGAAAGAGAAACTTATGATTTTTACGGGGTAAATTTTATCGGCCATCCTAACTTAGTAAGAATTTTAAATGCTGATGAAATGGATTATTTCCCGATGCGAAAGGAATATCCGTTGGAGGAACAGACGCGGGTTGATAAAGATGATGAAATGTTTGGAAGAGATTAAAATTTATTTATCATGAGTAAAATATTTTTTAAATATGGAAGTGTTATCGTCAGTGGGGTTATATTGATTTCTTTATTAATTGCCAGTTTTGTGTCCGGATCGATTAAGGATTTTTTCCTGGGAGCAGCTACCGGTGCAGCATTGATTAGCTTCGGACAAACTATTGGCGAAATGAAATCAAAGAAAAGAGTTGAAGAACAAGATGCGCTATTGACTAAAGAATGGTATAGCAAACATTAAAAATAATAGATCAACGATAAATATAATTATAGCTGAGTATAAATTATGCCAGACACAAAACAACATATAAAATTACCCGAACATTCTCTTGAAAAGAAGACGACTACTTTAAATCTTGGACCTACACATCCTTCTACCCATGGTGTTTTTCAAAACATTGTTGAGCTTGATGGTGAACGGGTGGTTAGTGCGGAACAGACTGTGGGCTACATTCACAGGGCATTTGAAAAAATTTCTGAGCATAGGCCGCTTTACCAGATTACTCCTCTTACTGATCGGTTAAATTATTGTTCATCTCCTATAAACAATATGGGATGGCATATTTGCTGCGAAAGATTATTGAAAGTACAAACACCAAAACGAGTTGATTATCTACGAATCATTATTATGGAGTTGGCCAGGATTTCAGACCATTTAATTTGTAATTCAATTGTTGGTGTTGATTCGGGTGCATATACAGGTTTTCTTTATGTAATGCAATATCGCGAATTAATTTATGAAATTTATGAAGAAATATGCGGCTCACGGTTAACAACTAATATTGGTCGCATCGGCGGCTTTGAAAGAAATTTTACCAATGAAGCATTTACAAAGCTTGAAAAATTTATAAAAGAATGGCCGGTTGTATTGGAAGAATTTGAAAATCTTTTTAACCGCAATAGAATTTTTATGGATCGCACAATTGACGTAGGCCCCATCAGTGCTGAACGTGCTTTAAACTATGGATTCACCGGCCCAAATTTACGTGCAGCCGGAGTAGATTACGATGTACGCATTCATAATCCTTACAGCAGTTATGAAGATTTTGATTTCACAATTCCTGTGGGAACAACCGGCGATTGTTATGACAGATTTTTAGTAAGAAACCAGGAGATGTGGCAGAGCCTGAAATTGATTAAAGATGCTTATCAGAAGGTTCAGGAGTTTAAAGGAAAAGAAGCTGAAATTTTTCATGCAGATGTTCCTGAATATTATCTTCCTGATAAAAAAGATGTTTACACAAAAATGGAGGCGCTCATTTATCATTTCAAAATTGTGATGGGTGAAATTGACATGCCTGCGGGCGAAATTTATTCGGCAGTGGAAGGTGCCAATGGGGAGCTTGGATTTTATTTAATAAGCGATGGTGGAAGAGCGCCATACAGACTTCATTTCAGACGGCCGTGTTTTATTTATTACCAGGCATATTCTGAATTAACTAAAGGTGGAATGTTAAGTGATGCAATTATAACTATGAGTAGTTTAAATTTAATTGCGGGGGAGATGGATGCATAATTTTTAGTATAAAAGAATTCGATATTTAATAAAATAAACAAATGATTTTTTCCGAAGAACAATTAAATAAAGTTGA
>CBIGQT010000454.1:0-3287 GCA_966191655.1 uncultured Ginsengibacter sp. | reverse complement strand
AATTGCGTAGTGCGATGGGTAACTTTTTCTTCGAGTACGCGGTTTTCTTTTTGCAGTTTCCGTGAGCGATACACGATATAAGCCCGTAACAAGCCAATCCCTATTAATGCAAAAATGGTATAAGCCCACCATGTTTGATACCAGGGTGGCGTTATAGTAAATTTAAATTCTGCCGGCTTCCCCCATTTCCCACTAATACTCTTGCTGCTTACTTTAAAAGTATATTTTCCGGGAGGCAGATTTAAATAATTTTCTGTATAAGGATTGGTAGTAATGGCACTCCAGTTTTTATCAATCCCTTCCAGAAAATAGGTATAAAAAGTTGTATCCATCCTTCCCAAATTTGCCTGCGTAAATTGAAATTGTAGATAATTTTTGCTATGTGGAATGGTGAGATTTGCAGGCAGATTATAAGGACCGGATACGGTGTCCCAGGCATATTGATCTAAATGGGTCAAATGTTCCGGCAGTTTACCTACATAAAAAGTATCAGTAGTCCAAATGGTATCTTTTTGCCCCACGCTATTACGATTGATAAAATATTGAGGCTGCGTCATTATGTTCATTCCTGTAACATAAGTAGCAGTGGAATCACTACTGGCTTTAATGTCATGAATTACCGTAATGCCATTGTCGCCCCAGAGATATTCACCCTTAGAAGTGATGCAATCTGTGGACCACGAGTTGTTCTCTTTTATTAAATTCTGAGATTTATCTAAAAATGATACCTTCCATTGCCCCGATGAATCGCCTGGGGCCGGCGCATTTATTATATTGACTTTATTGTTAGTACCGGCAAATACACTTCCATTATATTCCAATAGCGACAACACAGTGTTGTTTGATAAGCCCTGCTTTGTAGTGATATTGGTAAGGGTATTATTTTTTGTGTCTGCTACATAAATGCCTTTGTCTGTTCCTACCCACATACGGCCGTATTCATCTTCCAGCATCATACGATTGCATACATCTTTTAAGCCCGGTTGATTGTTTAAATATTTTACAGTTCCTTTTAGCGGATCAATTATATCAATACCATTGGTATTGGTAGCAAGCCATATCAAACCATCTTTATCCTGTTTTACATCCTGAATATTATTATCGTTTAATCCGCCCGAAGCATCAGTATGAAGTGTAATATTTTTTGTGGAATCAACCATATCAATACCATTACTTGGGCCCGTAAGCCATATATTACCTGAGTTATCGCTGAAGGCAACATAAATGGTATCGCTGACAAGGCCTTCTTTCTTACCTGCTTTTAGTATAGTTTTATTAACAGGATCAATTATATTAAAACCTCCGTCTGTGGCAACCACCATGTTTCCATTCTTTTTCCAATATGATTGAACGAAATTATCGCTGAGTCCATTTGATTTATCTAATAAATGCATGGTAGTTCTTTGCGGATTCACGATATAAATTCCCTTTTGTGTAGCTACCCAAAGATTTCCTAAGGCGTCTTCCATCAAACTAATTATTGGAGTGGTACTCAATGGATGAACAGTTGTTCCATTTTGATCTATAATATTTAATCCCTGCGAGGAAGTCGACACTCCATTTTGCACAGATGCTACCCATAATCTGTTATACCTGTCAGCGGTAACATCGGTTACTATATCCGAACTTAATCCATCACTTTTATTAATATACCTGATCTTTTCTTCTGCGATATTTGCCAACTCAACGCCATTCAATGTATTTCTCCACAGGTAACCTTTGTTATCAAAATGTAGACCAAGTGTATAGTTTTTTTTAAATCCCTGTGACTGATTGTAATGTTTTATAGTTCCATTTTTTACATTAACTTCATCCAGGCCACCAATTTCCCCCACCCAGATATGACTTGCTTTATCCATTGCCATTGCTGTTACGGAATCTGTACTTAAACCATTTATCTTTTTAAGATATTTTATTTTTCCTGATGAATTATCAATAATATCCAGGCCTCCGGAGTAAGTGGTAATCCAAATATTTTTATTACTATCCTGTAATATTTGAAAAGCTGAAGAATCTGAAAGTCCTTGTTTTTTGCCAATATTTTTATACGTCAAAGCAACCGGATCTATGATGCTTACCGCTTTATCTATCATATTGTAAACCCAGATATTTCCCTTATCGTCTAAGGTCATCTTATCAAGATTTTGCTGAAAAAAACCTATTTTTTGGGAATAGCCAATTGTGCCATTATGCATATTTATTACCCCAATACTTTTGCCTTTTACAAACCATATATTATTGGCATTATCTTCAATTATACCAACCTCGGGGCTGGCTGTAGCTGAGCCCTGGATAAATGTTTGAATATTTTCGCCATCGTTTCGGAACAATCCTTCGCTGCTGCCTATCCATAGAAAATCGTCATGATCCCGGAATAAAGTTGTAATTAATTTTCCCTGCATACCTTGTGCCTGCCCAAAATCAGAAATGGAAAGTGGTTTTCCTTTTTGGAGTACTGGCGTTCCTGCTTTAGTAGTTGCAATCGGTCCCAGAAGGGATGTTTTTAATTCCAAAGGTTGTGAAGGCAAACTACTCAGGTCCAGCGGCGCATCTGGTAAATTATTGAAATCAAAATGAACTTCTTCGGGCGGTTGGGCAAAGGGCTTAAAGCCGCTTGAATCATAAGGAATGGAGGGTAATGCATCAATATCTAACTTTTGTATCACCGGTGTTATACCTTCTTTTTTTGCGGTATCCCAATTTAGTTTTTTAGCCTGGCTAAAAACAAGTGGCTGTGTCACCGGTTGCACATAGCTCAGTTCTTTTTCAGGAAAAGAAACATCACCTGAGTTAGTGCAGGAGAAAAAAAACATCGTTGCAAAAAGTACTGCAATTAACCCAAAAAACGAAATCGCGGTTTTAGCCATTTAATTTTAAGCATTTGTTATGGAGCATTTAAAGATAATAAAATATTGAACGCAGTACATCTATGGCATCAACTATGATTTAGCAATGACCGGAATTTGATCTTTCTTTTCCTAATTTACTATGCAAGAGGTAATAGGATAATAAATTCACTTCCTTCTCCTTCTTTTGTTTTCACTTTTATTTCTCCGCCATGCGCTTTAATAATATCATAGCTTAAACTCAATCCTAATCCCGTTCCCTGACCTGTCGGTTTCGTTGTAAAGAACGGTTGAAAGATTTTGTCAAAAATATTTTGAGGAATGCCATTACCGTTATCCTTGACCGTTAGTTGAATGGCCCCCCTGCCCCCAGAAGGGGGGAGCAGGGAAGTCTTTACCCAGACAGTGGGTTCGTATTCCTTTTGAGGGTTGCCTGTTCCC
>CBIGQT010000453.1:0-3288 GCA_966191655.1 uncultured Ginsengibacter sp. | reverse complement strand
TTGATAATACCAATCCTTCTTCTCCGAAGAACATTGCATTTATTGATATTCCCGGAAATGAAGATTTGGCTATAAAAGGCAATACGCTTTATGCAGATTTGTATACTGATCTTATTACGCTTGATATCTCTGATCCATTGCATGTAGTTGTAAAAAAATACAATGATAGTGCTTTTCCCTATAGAATTTACAGCAATGGATTTTATGGAGATTCTACAAAAATAATTGTTGACTGGATTAAGAGTGATACAACCGTAACCGAAGATTGTAATTCAAATTTGGTGTTGTATAATACTCCCGGAGTTTTGCAAAGTTATTCTGCGTCACAAAGTTCCAGAAGTGGTCCGTCTCCTGCAATTGGCCAGGGCGGCTCAATGGCAAGATTTGCATTAGTTGGTAATTATCTCTACACAGTTGATGATGAAAATTTAAATGTGTTCAATATTACTAATAGCAATGATCCTGTTTTTTCAAATCAGACTCTTATTGACTGGCATGTAGAAACCATTTATCCATTTAAAGATAAATTGTTTATTGGCTCTAATAATGGAATGTATATCTATGATATAAATTCATCTCCTTCAAATCCGGAAAAGGTTGGTGAATTTACGCATGCACGTTCATGCGACCCGGTAGTTGCTGATGATAATTATGCATATGTAACACTCCATTCGGGATCTACCTGCCTTGGCTACAATAATGAACTTGATGTAGTGAAATTAAATAATCTTACCAATGCTGAATTAGTAAAGACATATAATCTCACAGGTCCGTTAGGTTTATCCAAAGATGGCAATCTCCTGTTTATTTGTGATGGAACAGACGGACTTAAAATTTATGATGCTTCCAATATTCAGGATTTGAAATTAATAAAACAATTTGCAGGACTGGAAACCTATGATGTTATTGCATGGAATAAAATAGCGCTTCTTGTGGCAAAGGATGGATTATATGAATATGATTATTCCAATATAAATAACATTCACCAGGTTAGTAAAATCAATATTTCAGAATAACAATTTTAAATATGAAAACAATTTTTATTATACTTTTTATTGTTGTTTCATTAATATACTTTCCTGCAAAAGCACAGCAACAAAAAGCAAAATTTAATTCTAAAAATGCTATTGGTATTTCTATAGGACAAAGCGGAAGCTCATTTTTATTTCAAACAGTAAATTGCATTTAATTTAATAACTAGTTTTATGGAGTTGGTATTGGTGCCGATTATTATAATTATAATTATTATCCTTTATTCGCTGATATAAGAAAAAAAAAAAAAAAAAAGGGTAAAGGCTTTGCTTATGGTGATTTAGGATATAATTTCAGCGGTAACAACAAGCCCGGTAAAGAAGTTTATTATTATCAATCGTATAAATTTACGGGGGGAGTTTATACAGATCTTGGAATAGGCTATAAAATGAAATTTATAAGTAAATCTTTTTTTACAGTGAGTGCAGGATTTAATTATAAAGAAATAAATAATAAAATAAGTATTGTTAATGAATGCCTTGTCGCACCCTGTCCTGTCGACTATAGCAATTACAAATATGGAAATGGAAAAGTAGTTTTAAAAGCTGGCGTAGATTTCTGATTGTAATATCATCAGTCAGAAGAAATGAATTTCAAATTTCTTTTGATACCCTGGTATTTTGCACGTTTCAAAGGTGAGTCTTTAAAGATAATTTTAAAAAATTCTTCTGTAATTTCTTCCCAGTCATTTTTGGTAAAATCCAGTATCTCACGTAAAGGCATAAACGCAGTTTCATCGGTAGGTTTTGAAAACCGGTTCCATGGACAAACATCCTGGCAAATATCACAGCCAAACATTTTATTTTCAAATTTGCCTTTCATCTCTCCGGGAATTAATAAGTCTTTTAATTCTATAGTAAAATAAGAAATGCATTTACTGCCATCAATTACTTTATCCGGGAGTATGGCATCAGTTGGGCAACTATCGATGCATCGCGTGCAGGTGCCGCAATAATCTTTTATGAAAGGGTTATCTGTTTCTAAATCAAGATCTGTTATTAATGTGGCAATAAAAAAAAATGAGCCATTATTTTTCGTGATAAGATTGCCGTTTTTCCCTACCCACCCTAATCCACTTTTTTGTGCCCAGCTTTTTTCGAGTACGGGTGCGCTATCGGCAAAGCCTCTTCCATGTATATCGCCAATATTTTCTTTTATTAACTGTAAAAAGCTTTTCAGCTTTTCTTTAATCACTTCATGATAATCTTTTCCATAAGCGTATTTGGAGACTTGCGGCGCTTCGCTATTTTGTTTTTGAGAGGGATAATAATTCAGTAATAATGTGATAACAGATTTTGCACCCGGAACTAATTTGGAAGGATCAATCCTAAGATCAAAGTAATTATTCATGTAACTCATATTACCCTGGAACCCTTTATTCAACCAGCTCTCAAGCCGGCGTGCATCTTCGTCTAATTGTGCTGCTTTTGCAATGCCGCAATAATCGAAGCCTAAAGATTTTGCAGTAGCTTTTATAAATTCTGTATATTTTTCTTTCATCAACATGGATGAACAAAAATACTTTTCTTTTTTTGCAGGGTTCCCACCAAGTCACAAAGATCACAAAGGAAATTACTTTGTGGACTCAGTGGCTTTGTGGGATATAATTCTTTTACTGATTAATATTGAAATGGTATCAATTTTTTATTTCTCCATCAATTATTGATTTTAAGTCAGCATACAATTTGTAACGCCCTTTATTTTTCAGGTTAAAAACAAAAAGAAAACCTGCATATTTTCTTTGGTTGTCTACCCATGGAAAACTTCCAAATAAGCCCGGGCTTGTTACTGTATTTGCCCTTTCTTTTCCATCTTCCATAATCCATTCACCTAATCCATATTTCATATTACCGGCTTCTTCAGGGGTATAGGCAACTTTTGCATCTTTGGTATAATTCTGCTGCATTTTAATTACAGATGCTTTTGAAAGAACCTGCCGGCCATTAATATTTCCATCCTGCAAAATCATTTGAAGAAAGTGAATATAGTCTTCAGGAGTGCTATTGCCGCTCCCCGCCGGTATGGGAATATTTTTAGTCCCAAAATCAGTGTTGGTCATTCCGCATGGTATCGCAATTCTTTCCTTAAACAATGTTCTGAAATCTTTCCCACTTATCTTTTCTATAACGGCCGCGGCTACCTGTAAACCAATACTGCTGTAATGAAACACCTTTCCCGGCTCGCCTTCCATGGGTTGCTCGGCAATTCGTTCCATTGCTTCATCCATTGTCCCATCTGCATTAATCACTTCACGCG
>CBIGQT010000452.1:0-3291 GCA_966191655.1 uncultured Ginsengibacter sp. | reverse complement strand
ATTCCGTTCTACAGCTCACATCCCCTAATCCTTTCGTTTTATCAATACTTCCACCCCTTCGTATCCGCTCCCTTCGGCGCATGTTCCGTAATATGTTTTGCCATCATCTCAAGCAATTTGCTGGTGGGTACGGGCTGCCAGCCGTGCCCCTTCATCGGGCGGCCATATCCGAAGGTGCCTTCATAATGCGGGTTAGTGGTATGCTTCAGAAAATCCTGGAAATTATACACCGCAAGGTTTAGGTAAAAGTTATCGGCATCACCTACGTACACATGTAGTTTGTCTATGAGTTTGGGGCCAAGCGTGGACCAATTTGTAGCGAGGTAATAGCGCAGGTCGTAGCCATGTTCGCGGGCATAGTTCACGGCGTTGCTGTCTATTTTGCCTGTCAGGTTATCCCATAACGGTGTAGGGTAGCCGTCGTTGCCAACTGGGCCAAACACGGCATCAAAAATATCCATTTGTTCACCCGAGCGCCCGTGAGTGCCCAGCACCGCTTCGAGCCAGCATGCATCTTTCGTAGTTCTTATGGGCATGCCTTCATTGTCACGCATCATGTAGCGGGGAGACTGCTGCCAGGTACTGTTGGCATCAAAAGGCATGGTAAAAGTGTTGGCGTAAAATGCATTGGTATCCTTTGTAAGATCCATTAACTGGAAGTGCCTGAAGTCCAGCGGATCGGGATAGAGCGTCCACGTGCCGCCAAAAAAATCAGGATGATACAATTGCAATGCCATAGATTCCCATCCACCCGTAGAGCCACCCGTGAGCACCCGTGCATAAGGCTGCTGAATAACGCGGTAATGGCTTTCAACATAAGGAATCAACTCTTTCATGATGGCATCGCCGTAAGGCCCGTTGTTGGCGGAGTTTACCGCGTAAGAATCATCATAATAAGGCGTGGGATGCTGGAATTTAACAATAAGCATCCGTGGGAAATGATCTGAATTATATTGCTGCTGGAAGGTGTAACCATCTTCCAAATTATAATCGTCAAAGATCTTTTTATATTCACGTGGTATCGGGTGATTCTCTGTTGAAAAACCTTCGGGGGCACCGAGGCTGAAATGATCCTGCTCGTACACTACAGGATAATGAACATTGGGGTGCTCATCAAAACCTTTCGGCAATAAAATAGTTGCGCCGAGGTACATGTCATGTCCCCAGAAATCAGAAAGGATTTTGCTTTTGATCTTTATATGTTTTACCTGTTTGGTATCGGCAGGAAGATTGATAGCAGGCAGCACACTATCGAGCTTAATGGAGAAAGACTGCTCCTGCGATGGATCGTAATGTATCTTCTGCACACTGCTGATTAGGTTGCCGGGTGATGTATTGAAGTGTTGCCCTTCCCATTGATCCTGGTGCGCCCAGATAGTATGTCCATCAGCACGATGGTATTGGGTATATACATTCATAACAGCCTGCACGTAATAATTTCCGGCAGGCAGGTCACGCAGGTTGGCTATCGGGTAGCCGAGGTCGTTAGTATCGATGATAACTCTTTTTTCGGGTTGTAGCTGCTCAACATCTTTGGCCCAAAATGGCACACTTGTAAAATAAGAACCTGCTTCGTATCGCGGCTCGGGTTGTGCATCCCTGCTAACGGCAAGGAATACCCGCCCGGTGATGGGTGTGTGGCTGGCGCTTTCAACAAAGGAAATGGAAAAGGTATGGTTAGTGGTTTGGGCGATGGAAGAAAAGTGAAAAGTTATTAGTAAAGAGATAGAGGCGATGTTACGGGTGATTAAGTGAAACAGTTTTCTCATGTTGATGTAGTTTTTGAATAATAACATTGGGGGCAAATGTAAGGAATAGGAATAAAGAAGTTGTTGCGGGAACGCCAACACCAGCAGGAATGTAGTTTTAAAAATAATAAGCCCGGAGGCAAAATATAATGGATGGGAGGGCAGAATTGCGGTATGGGATAATATTGTTCTTATATGTGCAGCGTTTTCAAATCAAAAGCAATCCATACCAAAAGCCTATTTATGAAACAAGTAGTTCCTTTTATTGCCTTTCTAAGTCTTGCAATGTTTTCATGCAGCAAGGAATACTCTGTTGAATCTGTTCCTTCTACTTTAGAGGGCACATGGAGGATGTTTGAAGTAAAAGATAATAGTTCAGGGTCGATAACGACCAAACCTTCGGACCTGAAGGGGGACGTTGAAATTACCTTTACTCCAACTGGCAATAATTTCGGGGTATTAGTTGGGTACACACCTACCAACGTCATATCTGAAAGCGGCTACGCCACCGGCGTAAATCAAACGCTGACCATTCCCGTTTTATATATGACCAAACTTTGGGAAACACCCTGGGGTGGTGAATTTGTTACTAATATATGCAGTTCTTATGCATATCATTTTGATGTCGATGGTAACCTCATAATAACTACTGCGAACAAGACACTGATTTTCGAACGGGTATAGGCCTTGGTGCTATCTTTATTTTTTTGTATAGATATCGCCCTTTAATTCGATCTAAAAATCCTGCGTGTAACCCCGACGCATAAACGAAATCAAATGACCGGAAGGCCGGGACTTCGAAAATTGGTAAGTCCCTTTGGCATAAGGTTTCGTGGAAACTGTTTTTTATTTGGAAAATTTATTAGCAGAGTATACCGCAGGGGCAATTATTTCCTTTCAAAAGTTTATGACAATCTTAGCTGTAACTTTATCTTCCTGATTATTGAACTTTAAAAAAGTAGATAAATGGATGGCTCAATAAAACGCCGGGATTTTATAAAGACCGTATCTCTTGCAGGAGCCACCATTGGAATAGCAACCCCTGCTTTTGCACAAGAATTTATGCCGGGAACCGGTGACGGTGAAATAAAAAATGATTATTTCACTGTTTCATTTGACAGGAAGAAAGGAACGATAAATATTTACAGGCGCAATGGAAACGCTTTAATAACCGGTGGAACCATATGTGCAAACCAGCCCGCCGACCAGTCAAAGCCAAATACCGGTAAACGATCTATCGCATCCGGCGCCTATATACATACAGTTGATTCAACACCTTTCGGGGATCAGCTCGGCACGGGAAAAAAACTAATCATTTTTTCCAAAGACCAGGATAAAAAATTAAACTTTGAAATTCAAATTTCATTGTACGATCGGTTAGAAGCTGTTACTATTGAGGCCATTTGTAAAAATGTTTCTGAACATAACCTTGTAATTAACAGCCTCGAACCGCTTCGTGTACTTAAAGATGAAGGCGGAATATTGTATATGCCGGGCGTTTCAAAATGTATCACAAACGGGGCGATGTACTATAATGCGGGTA
>CBIGQT010000451.1:0-3296 GCA_966191655.1 uncultured Ginsengibacter sp. | reverse complement strand
AACATGTGCTATAGGCGCCGGAATGTTTGCCGCAACTGCCGCAGGCATTTATAATAAGGTGGAAGATGCAATGGTAGCAATGGGCCAGGGGTTTGATGCAGAATATCAACCAAACAAAAACAATGTCGGGTTATATAAAAAAAGATATGAACGATATATAGCGCTGGGAAAATTTATTGAAAGCGAAACAGCCGGCTCTGATTATTATTAATTGAATTAATCAAACAAAAATGAAATTTTTTTTCGTCTTTTTCTTAAATGTAATTTTAATTGCATCATCTTTTGCCCAGCAACCGGTAGAACTCATGTTGTCGGATACAGGCCATCAAAAAATCAGCAAATATATTTATGGTCATTTTGCGGAAGATTTGGGCCGGTGTATTTATGATGGTTTTTGGGTGGATTCAAATTTAAATGTTGCTAAAAGCGATCGTATAAGGCTGGATGTGGTGAATGCTTTAAAGAAAATAAATATACCTGACCTGCGCTGGCCTGGTGGCTGTTTTGCAGATCAGTATCATTGGAGTGATGGCATTGGCGACCGCAGTAAAAGGCCCGTTCGCGTAAACACTACGTGGGGCATGGTTAGTGATGATAACAGTTTTGGGACGGATGAATTTTTAAAGCTTTGCAGTCTGCTTGGTTGTGAGCCTTATATCGCCGGAAATGTTGGAACCGGTACTCCGCATGAAATGGAAGATTGGCTTGAATATTTAAATTACAATGGAAAAAGCACGCTGGCAGATTTGCGAAGAAGTAATGGACATGCGGCGCCATACAATGTTTCGCTTTGGGGAGTTGGAAATGAAAGTTGGGGCTGCGGCGGAAACATGACTCCGGAGTTTTATGCAAATCAATATAAACGTTATGCTGAGTTTTGTAAAAATTATCCCGGCACACAATTAAAGAAAATTGCAAGTGGTTCTAATGGGGATGATTTTAACTGGACAGAAGTCTGTATGAAAAATATTCCCACGCGGGATATGTGGGCAATTTCAATGCATTACTATACTATTGTAAATAACTGGCAACATAAAGGCTCTGCAACTTCTTTTGATGAAAGTGAATATTTTAAAGGATTAAAAAATTGTTTGCATATCGAGGAACTCATTAATAAGCACAGCGCTATTATGGATAAATACGATCCGCAAAAAAAAGTAGGATTAGCTGTTGATGAGTGGGGAATATGGACAGATATTGAACCCGGAACGAACCCTGCTTTTTTATACCAGCAAAATAGTTTGCGTGATGCCTTGATAGCGGCATCTACTTTAAACATTTTTAATAATCATTCCGATCGCGTACGGATGGCAAATCTTGCTCAGGTAGTAAATGTGTTACAGGCGCTGGTACTTACCAATAAAGATAAAATGCTTCTCACACCAACTTATTATGTCTTTGATTTGTATAAGTTTCACCAGGATGCAACATTACTTCCCTTGCAATTTACAAGTCCTCAATATGTATTTAATGGAGAAAGCTTACCTGCAATAAATGCATCGGCATCAAAAGATAGTACTGGCGCTATTCATCTTACAATGGTAAATATTGATTCAAAAAATAAATTAACTGTTAGTACAGAATTACCGAATGCATTCAAGAATATTGATGGCGAAATAATAACCTCTTCAAAATTTAATGATATAAACACCTTTGAAGAACCGGATAAAGTAAAGGAAGCAAAATTTTCTGCATATAAAAATAATGGTAAAGCGTTATCAGTTGACTTACCTCCAATGAGTGTGGTACTGATAATGCTGCGATAATTATGAAGAAATATGAATACATACGGCAGGCAGCCTTTGAAGCAAACATGCAATTGCCAAAGCTGGGCCTGGTACTTTTTACGTTTGGAAATGTAAGCGCTGCGGACAGGAATGAAAATGTTTTCGCGATTAAACCGAGCGGAGTTCCTTATGACGAACTTTCTGCAGATAAAATGGTGATTGTTGATTTTGACGGTAAAACCATTGAAGGAGATTTGCGACCTTCTTCTGATACCTTAACACATGCGGTGTTATATAAAAATTTTGAAACTATTGGTGGAATTGCGCATACGCATTCCAGTTATGCAACTGCCTGGGCACAAAGCCAGCGTGACATTCCCATCTACGGAACCACGCACGCAGACCATACAACATACGATATTCCCTGTGCTGCACCCATGAATGATGAAATGATACAAGGCAATTATGAATACCAAACCGGCTTTCAAATTATCAATGCATTGAAAGAAAAGAATATGAGCTATGAAGAAATGGAAATGATTCTTGTGGGTAATCATGCACCATTTACATGGGGAAAAACAGCAGCCAAAGCTGTTTACAACAGTGCCGTATTGGAAGAAGTTGCGAAGATGGCTTACTTAACGGAATCAATAAAAGCGGATGCGTTAAGATTGAAAGATGCCTTAATAAAAAAACATTTTGAAAGAAAACATGGACCTGACAGTTATTACGGGCAGTCGTGAAAAGTGAATAATAAAATTTTGAAAGTCTTACTATGAAGAAATTATTTTTATCCTTCCTGTTAATCAACGCTTATAGTTTATATGCGCAGCATAGAGATTATCCTATACAAGCGGTGCCGTTTACACAGGTGCATTTAAGCGATAACTTCTGGCTGCCGCGGATAAAAATCAATGCGTTGGTTACGATACCAGCATCGTTTGAGCGATGTGAAAAAACAGGCCGCGTAAATAATTTTGTAATGGCGGCCACTCATTCGGGTAAGTTCTGCACCATCTATCCTTTTGATGATACGGATATTTATAAAACCCTGGAAGGCGCTTCGTATTCATTAAGCCTTTTCCCTGATCCAAAACTTGAGGCATACATGGATTCTCTTATTGCTGTTGTTGCAAAAGCACAGGAGCCGGATGGTTATTTATATACGGCAAGAAACATAGATCCGCAACATCCGCAAGCATGAGCTGGCGATGAACGAGGAGTGAATGAAAGAAAGCTAAGTCATGAATTGTATAATGCCGGCCATTTGTACGAAGCTGCTGCTGCACATTATATCGCGAACGGTAAAAAAAATCTTTTAAATGTTGCCTTGAAAAATGCTGACCTGGTTTGTTCCGTTTTTGGTCCTGCACCCAATCAGCAACATACAGCTCCGGGACATGAGGTAGTTGAAATGGGATTGGTTAAATTATATCGCATCACCGGAAAAAAGGAATACCTGAATACAGCGAAATATTTTATTGAAGAAAGAGGCCGGGATGTAAGCTATGATTCAACCAGCAAAGATGAATGGAAGAATGGTTCTTACTGGCAGGATAATATTCCCAT
>CBIGQT010000450.1:0-3297 GCA_966191655.1 uncultured Ginsengibacter sp. | reverse complement strand
ACTTCTTCCAACAATGTAGTTAAAAAATCCTGTTGGTAAAAGAACACTAACAAGGGCATTGGAATAAATCTATAACAAAAATTCAATTTTTATTAAACCATACTACAAACCATAATTGCTACGCTTTTTTATTTTAATAACTTTATAATGAAAACCATTTTATGCATTATGCAAAATATTGTGCGCTGTTTTTATTGTTGATGGCAGTCAGCAGCCTTTGGGCACAGGTTCCTGTTCGTGAAGAACCACATCACAAAACTGTTTTGGAAAATGCTTATGTACGGTTATTGGATGTGCATATAAAGCCCGGAGATACAACTATGTTTCATATTCATGCTGCACCATCTGTTATAGTTCATATTACAAAATCAACAATTGCCAGCCAGGTCATGGGCGAGCCGCCAATATCACCTTCAGAAGTGTTGCCGGGGCAAACAAGATTTGTGGCTTACGATAAGAAGCCTGTTACACACAGAGTGATTAATGCGGGCAATAATGTTTTTCATGTAATGGATATTGAACTCGTAAAGAAAGAACCATCCCGTGATTCGTGCGGCGTTTTAAAAGAAGGCGATGCAGAAACAACCATAAACGAAAAACTGGTACGTGTGTATAGATTTGATTTGCACAATCAGCAAACATTAAACCTGCCGGCAGGCAGTTGCGCACATTTATTAATTTGTATTGCCGGAGAAATAAACACATCTGGTAGAAAAATTACAGCGGGAAAATATATGTTCTTTAATCCAAACACTAAAGTATCCCTTAATAATAATGAAGCAGGTATGGGAACTTGTGTGTTACTCGAATTGAAGTGATATAACAAGGTGTTTTTATTTTTGAGCTTAGCCACCTCATCATAGCAACTATCCTCATATGCCGGTCATGAATACTTAACCTGATGTATTTATTTGTTTTCGTTTCTTCTATATAACCGATAAGGACAACCGCAACTGAAACAATGTTTTCAGGGAAACAATTGTCTTATATCTACCATATTTTGTTCTGCACTATTAAGATTGATCAATCCGTGCCGGGGACGGTTCAGTTCCATTACAACATATAATACAATGGTGGTCATCAATACAAAAGCTACTGAAAGTAGCATGCTCCTGTGTCCCGGCTTGATACCGAACCCCGTAAGAAAGGCAGCTACAACAACCGATATCAGCAGTACAATAATGATGAGCGTAGGAACAGCAGCAACCCTTCCTGCCTCACGTGTTTTCACCATATTTTTTAAGCTAATAAGAAGCTGCACCATTTGCTCGGTTCTGAAATAGTTGTCGCCATTCATTAGAGAAGGTACATTGCTCCAAATGATTTTAAATCGTTTATCGGCATCGTCTAATGCATCTTTTATTTTAGCGGGATTATCTCCGGCATTATAATAATTAATTCTCGATTCAAGGTAGTTTTTATAGAGTGGCAATAAGGATTTTTTTATACTGTCAGGATAAAGATCGCATCTCAGGATAGCAGTGTTCAAAAGATTTGCTTCATCAATAATCGTTTGACGGCGGGATTCGAATTTTGTAGAGGCCATACTAAAACTAAAAGCAAGCAGCAAGCCCATGAGTCCAAGTAACGAGCCTTCACTCGTTCCCAGGGCTATCTCTTTATCGGGGTATAGGCGGGTGGTTTCTTTACGCTTCCTATAGCCCAGCCAGTTTGCGATAACGATGATAACAAAGAAAACGGCGGCAATTAATAAGGCGGGTATGTGAAGGAGGGTCTCGTTAAGTGAAATCATATTGAAAAATTGATAGCTTTGGTAAAATAACGTTCAGGGCCTGTTCGAAAAAAGTTGACCGGTTAATAATAGAAATCCTGTTATTAGTTTACTAAGATAATTAATTCTTCATATTGGCCAAACATCTGTTCGTGCCGTTACAAATTCTTCTAATGTAATTATTTGTTTTCGTTCTATTTATATAACGGATAAGAATAACCGCAATTGAAAGACACATAATATAATTAATGTGCCTGGGTTTTCACAGGAATGATCTTACACAAATTGTATGCATTAACTTCTGATAATGCCAATTGCGCGGGAGAGCACTACAACCATTGTAATAAGTGAAATCATAATTTCAATTATAACCAGCAACTTCGCACGGCGTGTCAGTGGCAGGCTATCTGATGTGCTGAACGCTGTAGCAATACAAAATCCGATAAACAAATAGTCTACAAAGAAAGGCTGCCAGCCGGGTGGCCTGTTTTCTGCCCTGATATTGTCATTCGGGAAAAACCAGTCTGCAGTGGCGCTCACATTGTTTGCCCTGGCTCCCGGCCCTCCACGGTCAATCACCCAATATAGCAACGAGAAGCTAAACACATTGATGATCCACACGCCAAGTCCTGAGGCAAGCAGCCTTCTACCCCCGATCTTCTCTCCTGAACGGTCTAACATAAAACCAACAAGTTGCCAAAGGCTTACACAAGTTAATATTAAGATAGTTACATAGAGAAACAGCAGAACAGTACGTTCAACCTTTAGCCAGTATGCTTTCCCTGATGTGAGCTCGACTGCTACCAGAGGTAAGATACTTACAGTCGCAGAGATCAAAGGAGCCCATGACGGGAGCAAACGAATTCGTTCCGGCAATAATACCAGAAAAAAGTGCACCACAAGAATAGCAAGCGCAATATGCCAGCGTGGCTCCATGCGTCTTGTTAATAAAGGTTCTTTCATAACACCGCTGCTTTTAGTGTAAGCCTCAGCTTATATCCCCGCTTTTGTAAATATACAGGACTAAAAGCAGCAAAGCTATCGTGAAACCACGATGAGGCTAATCAAGGTCTTATGCCCTTTATGAATACTTTCACTAATGTAATTATTTGTTTTAGTTTCATCTATATAACGGATGAGGACAACCGCAATTGAAAAACACATAATAATTAAGTTTATTTTTTACTGTTTGTTTTTCTTTTGAAAATATGCAGATGATTCGGGTAAGTATAATAAAACAACAACCAACAGCAAAAAAACAATGTGCATAATCATTTCAGATGTTGAATTGAATGCGCTTATTATGACATGGAACAGTAGCCAGGCAATAGCAAGCCACCTTGCCCAATTAACTGCCAAAAGCAGAAGGATTCCGCAAACAATAGCTATTATTCTTACGAATTGAATCCAAAGCAGTTCATATAGTTTGGCATTGGGCGCAGAGAATTCTTTTAAATGATATACGAAACCAACGCATCCGACAACAATAAACAGAATGGAAACAATACTAACAGGCAGTGGACGATTTTTCATGTGAGTGATTATTTATATTCTTACAACAATAT
>CBIGQT010000449.1:0-3297 GCA_966191655.1 uncultured Ginsengibacter sp. | reverse complement strand
AACTCTTCATCTCAATTTATTTAACAGGCAGTCAATCTTTTGCAATATAAGAATAACCTTCAAATAATGAAGGTTAGGTTGGCATAGTTTGTGGTTGGGGGTCTTAAAAAAAACTTATGAAAAAAATTACATTAATCCTCTCTATTTCAATTGCATTTTTATCCAGTGCAAATGCCCAAATACAACAAGGAAATATATTAATAGGAGGTGACCTGGCTGATTTTAATTTAACTCTCGGAGGTGGCGGCGCATTTAGTGCTTCGTTGGTTCCCAAAGCCGCTTTTTTTATCAAAGATAACGTTGCATTAGGCGCATATATAAATTTTGGCCTGACTACTTCTAAAGGAGGAGGAACTACTACGAACTACGGAGTAGGAGCGTTGGGCCGGTATTATCTTAGCGATCCTAACGTAAACGTCTTAAACCATGGACGTTTATTTTTTGAGGGAAACGTTGGTATTGAAGGTATAAGCGTTTCGAGCAGTGGAAGAAGCACTAACGGATTAGGAATAGGAGTAGGCCCGGGTTATGCATATTTTTTAACACCAAATATAGGCCTCGAAGTGTTATTAAAATATGATGGAATTGTAGGTTTTGGGAGTGAGCCATATACAAGTAATCTTGACTTAAACCTTGGTTTCCAGATTTATCTTCCCGGTAAGAAATTAAAATCCATTGCGAATGACGTAAAGTAAATGACAATTGTAATATAAAGACGTTATTTTGTTTAGTTAAAAAGGTATAGAAGAAATTCTATACTTTTCTGTTATAAAGAAACTGCTATTAATCCATTTTTTAGCGTTATTTAGGTCAATAATTTCTACATTTTTATGTGGATTTATATTACCTTTGCACTCCAAAAATAAAAAGTCCAATTGGACATTTATTAAACAAACAATTATTTACTAACAAAATGCTGATGAACAGGATGCGAAAAAACGGATGCAGCAATAACAAAATCACCTGTTGTTTACAAAATGGAAGAACAAAAGAACAATGAAACTACTCAGGTAGTTAATGAAGAAAAACGGGAAGAAATTAAACAAACAATTGAAGACATGCCGCAGGGAGGTATTGAAGGAATTCCTTTTCCTGATTTTCCTGATGTAGAGTCTACTCAGGCAGCTACCGAACCACAACCAACAGAAGTTGAAATCCAGGAAGAAGCACTTTCAACTCCACACGATGATTTTGACTGGACAGTAGATAAGAGAAATGTGACCTCTTATAATAAAGAGGAAAGAAAAAAATATGATGAAGTTTATGACAAAACCTTTAAACAGATCAATGACAATGAAATGATTCACGGTACTGTTGTTGGTATGACCAAAACAGATGTTGTTATTAATATTGGTTTTAAAAGTGATGGACTTATTTCATTGAATGAATTCCGCGATACACCTAATCTTAAGGTAGGTGATGAGGTAGAAGTGATGGTTGCCGAAAAAGAAGACAGAGAGGGGAATCTTCACTTAAGCCGCAAGCAGGCACGCACAACACGTGCATGGGAAAAAATCGTTGACATGCATAAAACCGGTGAAATTGTTACCGGTCTTGTTACCAGCAAAACAAAAGGCGGACTTATTGTTGACGTATTTGGAATGGAAACATTTTTACCGGGCTCTCAGATTGATGTAAAGCCTGTAACAGACTATGATCAGTTTGTTGGTAAAACGATGGAATTTAAAGTTGTAAAAATTAATGAAGCGATAAAGAATGCCGTTGTATCGCATAAAGCACTTATTGAAAGTGATATTGAACAACAGCGTGCTGAAATTATTGGCAAGCTGGAGAAGGGCCAGGTACTTGAAGGAACTATTAAAAACATCACAGACTTTGGTGCATTCCTTGATCTCGGTGGATTAGATGGGTTGTTATACATAACTGATATTAGTTGGGGACGCATCAATCATCCAAGTGAAGTATTAAAGCTTGATCAAAAGCTCAACGTTGTTGTACTTGATTTTGATGATGATAAAAAACGTATAAGCCTTGGGTTAAAACAATTAACTCCTCATCCATGGGATACCTTACCTGAGACGATCAAAGAAGGTGAAATTGTAAAAGGTAGAGTTGTGAATATTGAAGACTATGGTGCTTTCCTTGAAATATTCCCTGGTGTGGAAGGGCTTGTTCACGTAAGCGAAATAACCTGGGCCAATACCCCAATCAATGCAAAAGAATTTTTCAAACTGGGTGACGAATATGAATCTAAAGTGGTAACACTTAGTAAAGAAGACCGGAAGATGAGTTTGTCTATTAAGCAAATGACGGAAGACCCGTGGAACACAATTGAGACACAATATCCTGAAGGCAGCAGGCACAAAGGATTGGTAAAAAATATTACGCCTTACGGTGTGTTTGTCGAATTGTCTCCGGGTATTGGCGGTATGATACATATTAGTGATTTAAGCTGGTTAAAACGTTTTAATAACCCTAATGAGTACACGAAAGTTGGTAACGAGATCGATGTTATCATAATGAGCATTGATAAAGAAAACCGCAAGCTTCAGCTGGGCCATAAACAAATTGAAGAAGACCCCTGGAATTCTTTGGAGCAAACTTTCCCGGTTGGCAGCATACACGAAGGAACCGTTACCAGGAAAGATGATAAAGGAGCAACTGTTCAGCTTCCATATGGCCTTGAAGGATTTGCACCGGCCCGTCATTTAAGAAAAGAAGACGAAACCTTTATTGGAATAGATGATATTGCAAAGTTTATGGTTATTGAATTTGACCGTAACGATAAAAAGATAATTCTTAGTCACAGTCGTATTTGGGAACAGGCCAAAGCTGATGAAAAAAATGCTGAGATGAAGGAGAAGAGAGCTGAAGTGGAAACAACTAAAAAGGCAGTGAAGAATATTCAAAGTAAAGTTGAAAAGACTACTTTGGGCGATCTTGGGGTTTTAGCTGATTTGAAAAAGAAAATGGATGATGAAGGTGAAGTTGCCATAGAAAAGCAAAAGGCGACTGCCCAGAAAGAAGAAGCTAAAAAGAAAAAGGTTGTGGCTGAAAAGAAGGTCGTAGACGCAGAAAAAGAAACAGGAGATGCCGAAAAAAAAGATGAAGATAGTGAATAGATGATTTTTTTTATTTGTTAAATCCCGTTACCTCGTAGCGGGATTTTTTTGTGCCTGTAACGATGCTGACAATTGCAAAAAAAGCTTTGAAGCGTCATTTTTTTAACCTTCGCCTTTATTTGCCTGTCTCCCGTAAAATTGAGTTCTGGTAAGGATTTGAGGATATAAATCTTATCGCTCAAAACGCTTTTTCGAAATGTCTTCAATGGGCCTT
>CBIGQT010000448.1:0-3306 GCA_966191655.1 uncultured Ginsengibacter sp. | reverse complement strand
TAAGAAAAAACGTATATAACGGTAACGGCTAAATGGAATTTTTCTTCTTCCAAATCAAATCGTCATTTGTTGCACCTTTTTTAAAATCATCCATCCTGCCATTGCCTGTTTCTGAGAAGCCTTCTTCAGTATCTACAAGCCTTATGTTTTTCGTAAAGCATTACAAAAACAATTCCTAAAAAAACTTTGCGACCTTTACCGCAATGGAAAAGACAAACTTTATTGATTATATAAGAATATTTTGCAAAAGCGGGCATGGCGGTGCTGGCAGCAAACATTTTATGCGCAATAAACTCACTGCGTTTGGAGGCCCTGATGGAGGCGATGGCGGAAGAGGCGCTCATATTATTCTGCGGGGAAATAAAAATTTATGGACCTTATTACATCTTCGTTATTTTAAAAATGTATTGGCCGAAAACGGTGAAAATGGAAGTAAAAATAATTGTACCGGCCGTGATGGTAAAGATATTATTATTGAAGTGCCTTTGGGAACTATTGCAAAAGACGAAGAGACAGGAAAGGAAGAAGCAGAAATTTTAGAAGATGGCCAGGAAATAATTTTAATGAAAGGAGGACGTGGTGGCCTGGGTAATTCTCATTTTGCAACACCAACCAACCAGGCGCCACAACATTCTCAACCCGGTGAAGAAGGAGAAGAAGCCTGGAAAATTTTGGAATTAAAAGTGCTTGCTGACGTGGGTTTGGTAGGTTTTCCCAATGCCGGAAAATCAACTTTATTATCAGTAATAACTGCCGCTAAGCCAAAGATTGCCAATTATGCATTCACTACATTAACGCCACAACTCGGAATGGTTGAATACCGGGATCATAAAAGTTTTTGTGTCGCAGATCTTCCGGGAATTATTGAAGGAGCGGCGGAAGGAAAAGGACTTGGTTTTAGATTTTTAAGGCACATAGAACGCAATCCTGTTTTGCTTTTTGTTATTCCCGCTGACAGTAATGGACATCGTGAAGAATTTGAAATTTTAAAAAACGAATTAAGGGAATACAATCCCGAATTGCTTGATAAAAAATTTGTAATCGCCATAAGCAAAAGCGATATGCTTGACGATGAATTAAAAGAAGCCATTGCAAAAGAATTACCCCCGGATGTTGCTCATATTTTTATATCATCAATAGCCAACCAGGGGCTTGTAAAATTAAAAGATATGTTATGGGCTGCATTAAATGAAAGTGAAATTATTTCTAAATAAATTTTTAAATATCGATTGCCTGTATATTAGTTTTATTTTTAAAATTAAAAACAACAAACCCCCACTCTTTCAATGTTTAGCTAATGTATCATGCGTAAAATTTTATTTTTCATCAACCCAATTTCCGGTACCGGCAGCAAGTTGAGGCTGGAAAGAAAAATAATAAAAAAATGCCTGGAATATAATATTGGTTTTGAACTATTATCTACAGCTGAAGATGGAGATTATTTTTTTTTGAGAGATAAAATAAGGCAGGATAAAGTAACTGATGTTGTTATTTGTGGTGGCGATGGAACGTTGAGTCCTGTCATATCTTCTTTATTAAATATTGAAATTAATATTGGGATTATCCCGATGGGTTCAGGCAATGGACTTGCGTTTACCGCGAAAATTCCCCGATCGGTTGATAAGGCTCTCGAAATAATTTTTACAGGTAAAACTAAATGCGTGGATGCTTTTTTAATTAATGGAAGGCTTGGTTGTATGCTTTGCGGCATTGGGCTTGATGCACAGGTTGCCTATGATTTTTCATTGCAAAAAAAAAGAGGGTTATCTACTTATATTAAGCAAACTTTTAAAAATTTTTTATCCGCTTCGCCTTATCACTTTGAAATAACTATTCAAAACATGCAATTTAAAACAGATGCTTTTTTTATTTGTATTGCCAACGGCAATCAATTTGGAAATAATTTTACCATTGCACCTGCGGCAAGTTTAAATGATGGCCTGCTTGATATAATTATAGTAAAAAAAATGAGTAAGCCAGGGATTGTATGGTCAGTTCTTAAACAAGTGAAGACGGGTAAAATAATCTCTTTTGAAGAAAAAAATTTTCATAAGAAAAATATCTTCTATTTTCAAACAGATAAACTTCAAATTATAAATCCCGAAATGGCTCCATTGCACATTGACGGTGATCATACTACTACGCATAAAAAGTTTGATATTGAAATTCTTCCCTCGGCCTTTACTCTTATAACACCCTAATGGTTTAAAAATTTTTTAACTTCTTCAAAAGCTTCTACGTTATTTTTTCTAGATGCTGACGCAATCACTTCTTTTTTTTCCCTGGCTGTCAGGTGAAAGTTAAGTGTTGCACTCTTTTCTTCCTTTTCAGGAATGTACATGAAAGCTACCCTGTGAATATTACTATCAAGGTTTTGAGTATAGGTAATTTCATCATCCTGAAAATAATCCTGCAACCTAAACCAGTTAACCTGCAACATTGAAAAAGGCTTGGTAAGAATATTTATGATACCTCCATTTTCGTAAGGAGTTGCCCAACTGCCTTTTTGCATGGCCCGCACCTGTATAACCAGGACCCCGCTCGTATTGGTATTTATCCAATCCTCAAAGACGTGCAAAAAACGCAAAGAAGTTTCCTCGCCATAATTATCACGAAGACCCGCATCCATTACGTCTATTACGGGATGGGAAGGAAGCCATACACTCGGCAAAATATAGGGATAACTCGCATTCATTCTTAAGGCCGCGAGTAAGCGAAGATTCATAGGATTTTCATTTTTAAACATGGCGGCAAAATCCACCGCATCGGGGCCACTCATTTCTGTCGAGCTGTCAACAAATGTTGGCTGCATCATAAAACTAACAGGCTGTGTTGATACCATCATCTTCTTCAGGTCTCTTGTGATTACCGAATTTAAAATCATCAGTGGTATATTGGCGTTTTTTTCATCTTCTTTATAGAAACCAATATTCTTATCGAGAAGCCCATGGGTATTATCATTTAATTTTTGCTCAAACGCGTACCCGCGATCTTTAACATAACGGTAAGGCCCAACCGAAAATTTCTGCGCAGGGGAAAGAAGATCTCTTGCTATCATCGAAGAGAATATAGGATTCAATAAATCTTTCGAGATATTATTGACATATCTTTTATCCTGAAGATTGATATTTTCTCCATTCGCTCTTAACCTTGTTAATTCTCTAAAGTAAGCCGCAGCAAGCATTCCGCCTGATGCTCCGCTCATAAGAACTGTTTTTTTCATAATAGTTCCATTGCTGATGCTGTCAAGCTCCTGCAAAATGTTCATTGCAAATGTGGCGCTTCGTACTCCACCCCCGCTAAAAT
>CBIGQT010000447.1:0-3314 GCA_966191655.1 uncultured Ginsengibacter sp. | reverse complement strand
ATATCGCAATTAGCAAATGTAAATGACCAGCCGTTAGAAATCAGAACTTCGGCTACGCTTACCGAAAAAGAAACGCAGGATATTGTAAATGCAAAAAAATTAAGACAGGATCTTTCCAAGATAAAAGCAAAAGTAAAATACCAGGGAGTTGCAACAGTGAAGCCCGGAGATTTTATTAAGCTGAGTGGTGTAGGAAAAAATTTTAACGGTAAAGCATTTGTTTCGGCGATACAACATGAATATGCCGATGGCGATTGGACAACAGAAGCAACGCTCGGCATGAATGAACAATTTTTTACAGAGCAGACAAATCCCGGTCATTCTGCATCTTCTACGGGCCAATCTTCTTCACTTCATGGATTGCAAATTGGTATTGTTACCGGCATTACAGATAGTGCTGGTCAATACCGTGTGAAGATACGCCTGCCAATGGTAAATGACCAGGATGATGGCATTTATGCACGGGTCGCAACGTTGGATGCAGGCGATAAACGCGGAACTTTTTTCAGACCGGAAACAGATGATGAGGTGTTGGTTGGTTTTATGAATGATGATCCGAAAAATCCTGTTATCCTCGGAATGTTGCACAGTAGCGCAAAAGCCGCTCCTCTTGAACCTGAAGATGGCAATCCTGAAAAAGGTTATGTATCACGCAGCGGTATCAAACTCATTTTTAATGATGATAAAAAAAGCATTCATATTGAAACACCCGGCAACAGGGTATTTGAGCTCAATGATGATGAAAACAGTATAACTGTAAAGGATGCAAATGGGAATAAAATGGTAATTGATAATAACGGTGTATCTATTGAATCGGCCACGGATATTACCATCAAGGGAGGTTCATCTGTTTCCATTTCGGCGCCGCAAATTTCAATAAAAGCAGATGGAACGTTGAGTGCAAAAGCCAGCGGAAGCACAAGCATAGGCAGTGATGGAATTACAGAAATAAAAGGTTCTCTTGTAAAAATAAATTGATAATGATGTAGAAAATTTTTACAACCAGGCAGAAAAACTTATTAATAAAATTAAAAAATTTTACAATGCCCTTTGCTGCAAGAATAACAGATATGCATGTTTGCCCAATGGTAACTGGCGTCATCCCTCACGTTGGCGGACCGGTTTTACCACCGGGTGGTGTAACCGTTTTAATTGGCGGTTTACCGGCGGCACGAGCGGGAGATTTGTGCACTTGCGTCGGTCCGCCGGATTCAATTGTGTTAGGATCAACGACGGTTTTAATTGGTGGAATGCCTGCAGCAAGAATGGGCGACACCACTGCACATGGCGGTTCGATTATAATTGGCTGCCCAACAGTAATTATAGGAGGTTAACTTATGGCAATATCAAAATCATTTCTTGGAACCGGGTGGAGCTTTCCCCCCACATTCAGCAATAAAACTTTGCAGGTAGCCATGCTTAGTGATGAAGACGATATTCATAGCAGTCTTGAAATTCTTCTTTCAACGCGGCAGGGTGAAAGAGTAATGCTTCCCGGATATGGATGCAATCTTGATGAAATGGTATTTGAACCGTTAACCACCACTTTTAAAACATATATAAAAGATCTTATCAATACAGCGATACTTTATTATGAGCCACGTATTTCTGTTAACAAAATTGATCTGGACGATACCGGAGAAGTAGAAGGCAGAATTCTTATTTCCATTGATTATACAGTAAGATCAACAAACTCGAGATTCAATTTTGTGTATCCGTTTTATAAAAATGAAGGCACAGAGTTAAAATAAAAAATAATTTATAGCATGTAATATGTCCTGCACTGATAAAAATCCATTGACTCGTGAAGGCACCAGCCTTTTAAACAGGGTGCTTGCTGCATTATCTTCCGGCTATGCAAAAGTAGATGAGCGGGAAGCAGCAGATATTATTCTTTTTGCAAAACGATATGCCGCAAAACTTAATTATTATAAAGAAGATAATACAATAGATGGTAACTGGCAGGTTTTGATGTCCTCGGATGTAAGCATTCCCTTAGCGACGCTGACACGCATTAATGTGCAGGAAATTTCTGATTACAAAAAAAGAATTTATAAAAAAATAATTCTTGCCGGCACAGATGCGAAAGCAAAAACACAATTCAAATTTTTATTTGATCTTATTTTTTCTGTCGCCAAACTCGTTGATCAGCAATTTTTATTATTACCCACCGATTTTGAATACAAAGACATTCTTGTTGATGTAATTAAAAACAAGTTGCAGCAACCGCTCGCCAATATTGAAAAATGTTTCAATGATTTTAAGGCTGCTGCGCTTCTTGATTATGGCATACCTGAGTCAGATAATGATGCGCCTATTGCTGTTGTTTCTGAAGAAAATTTTTCAAGGGCTGCCGATATGAGCGCTTCGTGGCAAACTGCCTTAGCCGATATTTCCATTACGCTTCCGGCACTCGCCACTCAACAGGAGATTATTATTTATATAATTAATCACAATCTTTTTAATGCACAGATCGAATCATTATTCAATGGCATTTCATCTGTAGTCATTCGTGCCAATGATCTTTTTATTAAAACGTTGGGTGAATATCCCGATCATACTCCTCATTTTGCATTGTTCATTGCGTTTATTAAAATATATCTGCATGCACAGGATGAATTGAATAAATATACACAGCGTCATCTTGATTTTTATTATAAAGAAGTATTGCAATTAATTAATAAAGCCCCTGAACCTGATTCGGCGCATGTACTTTTTGAATTGCAAAAGCCTGTCGATGAAGACCTCGTTGTAAAAAATACTTTATTCAAAGGAGGTAAAGATATAACCGGGAAAGAAATTAGTTATGCTCTCACGGATGATATAGTGATTAATAAAGCAACTATATCTAAAATACACTCATCTCAAATGATACATGGAACAAAGGACGTGTTGAAAGCCTCGCCCATTGCCAATTCCGATGATGGGCAGGGAGCCAAAATTACTTCTGCAGATAAAAGCTGGTTTACATTTGGGGATGTAAAAAAAATAAAAAATGCACAGGCAGGTTTCGCTATTGCTTCTAATATTTTGTATTTGAATGAAGGAAATCGCACGATTACTATCATAGTAAATTTTACAAATCCCATTCCTGTTCTTTTATTTCTAAACCTCAATTGTTTTACGGCACAATTTACCGGCAGGAAAAAATGGGAAGCTATCACTCCCCTTTCTGCAAAGACGCCTTCTTTTTCAGTAAATACTAATGCTGCTGGTTCTCAACTCATCTTCACTATCAGTAAATAAAAAGATGAAAAAAATAAAAAAAAAAAAAAAAAAAAAATTCATGCACAGAATATGAATGTGGAATTGCC
>CBIGQT010000446.1:0-3323 GCA_966191655.1 uncultured Ginsengibacter sp. | reverse complement strand
ATTCTTCTCCGCGGTAACTCTGCTTCTCATGTTCGCTGCAGGAAGGTTTTTTAGCCCATACAAAATTTCTGAACGATTTTTAGTTAGTTATTTTATGTAACTCCGGAATTTATGAATGTAGAAACTGAAAAAAAATTTCTGGTTAAACAGGACCTTTGGAATAAAGTAAAAAAAGAAGGCGCCATTTACCGGCAGGGTTACCTGCTTCGTGATAAGGATAAAACGATCCGCATTCGCCTGGTGGAAGGGGAACATGGATACATTACTGTAAAAGGCAAGCCGGAAGGTGCGTCAAGATTAGAATATGAATATACTATCCCGGAAAAAGATGCCCGTGAATTGCTGGCAAAATTCTGCGATACCATCGTTTCTAAAAAGAGATATAAAATAAAAGTGCATGGCAAGCTGTGGGAAGTAGATGAATTTATGGATGACAATGACGGGCTGGTGATAGCTGAAATTGAACTGGAAGATGAAGCAGAAAAATTTACTTTACCCGGGTGGATAGATAAAGAAGTAACCGGCGATCAGCATTATTATAACAGTGAGCTGTCGGTAAATCCTTATAAAAACTGGAATCAATGAAGAAGAAGAAAGAATGGAAATACCTTAATAAGCATTGGAAAAAAATGCAGCAGCAGTTTACATGCTTTGTACAAACCCAAAGCCCTGAAGCGTTGCACGGGTTCCGGGTACAGGTGAAAAAGATAAAGTCGTTTTTTACATTGTTGCAGGAAGACAAAAAAAATGAAGTACTGCTGAAAATATTTAAGCCGGTAAAAAAAATATTTAAGTCGACGGGTATTATCCGCGATGCATATATACATAACAAACAGGCGAAAGAAAATAACATACACCTGCCGGGGCTTTATAAAGAACAGGATGCTTTGCAAAAGAAAGAAGCAGGCAAGCTTATCAGCAGGCAGAAAAAGCATATACGCACAATGAAAAAAGTAAAAAAAGAACTGCATAATCATCTTTATACCTTATCGCGGCATAAAATAAAAAATTTCTTTACAGAACAACTAGGCTATACGCAGGAGGTGCTGAGCCGCCACAGCTTTACGGAGCAATTGCACAACGGCCGCAAAATGCTAAAGCATCTTCTGTATAATAAAAGCATTATACCGGGCGGCCTTGCAGAAAGCATGAATTTAAATTTTGATTATATAGATGAAATGCAGCAGGTGTTAGGCAACTGGCATGATAACAAACTGGCAATGGCGTTCTTTGGCCAAAAACTTACTGGTGAAGAACTTGGATATATGAAAAGCAAAAAAGAAAAACTGGAAAATACAGTTGCGGAAAAAGCCAGCGGGTTTAGCCAAAAGGCAATTCTGAGGGGTTGAGTTTTTCGTGTTTCAGCGGGGTTTTCTTCAATCATTTCCATCGTCGGCCTGAAGACTTAGGAGTGAGGCTGATTATTTGATGTAAAAAGCCCTGGTACTGCATCCGTTTATTTATTCATTAATTATCCTTTACGCAACACTTCATACCTTCAATACTACCTTCAAAATTATTTCATTGATATTTTGAAATCTTTTTATTGGCTTGATTGTTAGTTATGAAAAGAGAAATAAATCTTTTCAATAAAAAAAATGGAAAGTAACAGTTCGAAATCATCAAACAATTTATTAAAGCTTACCATAGGTGCGTTAGGCATCGTATTTGGAGACATCGGAACAAGTCCTTTATATGCAGTGAGGGTTTGCTTTGCAGGGCCTCACGGTATTACCGTAACCGACGAAAATATTTTTGGAATCTTATCTCTTATCTTCTGGTCTTTGGTTTTAGTTATCAGCATAAAATACCTGATGATTATTTTAAAAGCCGATAATGATGGTGAAGGCGGTATCCTGGCTTTGATGGCGCTTGTGTTACCAAAGAAAAAAAATCGTAAGTATTTATTGATTCTTTCTTTGGGGTTGTTTGGCGCCGCACTATTGTATGGAGATGGGATGATTACACCTGCTATTTCTGTATTGAGTGCTGTAGAAGGATTGCAGGTTGCAACTCCTTTTTTTGAGCCATACCTTATTCCCATTACTATAGTTATATTATTCATCCTGTTCTTCTTTCAGCATAAAGGAACCGCCAGTGTTGGAATGATTTTCGGCCCTGTAATTCTTATATGGTTTTTTACTTTAGCTGCGTTGGGTATTAATTCTATAATTAAACATCCGGCAGTTTTATATGCGCTGAATCCTTATTATGCTTTTGATTTTTTTAAGACTAACGGGTTGGGCAGCATCACTGTATTGGGGGCTGTTTTTTTAGTGGTTACCGGCGGTGAAGCATTATATGCTGATATAGGCCATTTTGGTAAAAAACCTATTCGCCTGGGTTGGTTTTTTGCGGTGTTGCCATGTCTTGTGTTGAATTATTTTGGGCAGGGCGCTTTAATCCTGGAAAATCACAGTTTTATATCAAATTCATTTTATTACCTGGCTCCCAAATGGGCTTTATACCCATTGGTAATATTGGCTTCATTGGCAACTGTAATTGCTTCACAGGCGGTTATTTCAGGAGCTTTCAGTCTTACTTACCAGGCAACCCAGCTTGGTTTTCTGCCTCGTTTAAAAATAGTACATACCTCCCCGGATGAACGGGGGCAAATATTTATTCCGCGGTTAAACTGGACGTTGTTCGCCGCTACTGTCGGGCTTGTCGCTTACTTCCGAACGTCTGATAATCTTGCCGCAGCTTATGGTGTTGCAGTAAGCACTACGATGGTTATTACATCCCTGCTTGCTTTTGTGGCCATGAGGAATTTATGGAAATGGAAGCTGGCCAGTGCATTGTCTCTTGTTGCATTTTTCCTGGTGGTAGATCTGTCTTTCTTTTTTGCCAATATTGTGAAAGTGCCTGATGGCGGATGGTTCCCGCTTGCGGTCGCCGGGCTTGTATATTTCATGATGACGACCTGGCACAGGGGCAGAAGGATGATGTCTATCCAGATAAATAAGGTCACCGATTCTTTGGAAAAATTTCTTGAATATTATAAAGACAAAGCGCAATATACAGTAGATGGAACAGCTATTTATTTAACCAGGAATCCTTACCAGACGCCTCCCGCATTTTTTTTCAATTTAACCCATAATAAAGTTATTCATAAGCAGACAATAATTTTATCGGTTAAGTTTAATCCGGTTCCTCACGTAAATGTTTTAGAGAATATTGAAATCCATAAACTTGATGAAACCATAACCCGCATCATTATAAACTACGGTTATATGTATGAAGTGGATGTTCCGCGGGCTCTGGCACTGGCAGGGAAAAAAGGAATGAATATTACTCTTGACAAGGTGATCTACTTCATGGGA
>CBIGQT010000445.1:0-3354 GCA_966191655.1 uncultured Ginsengibacter sp. | reverse complement strand
TTTCTTCATCCTCTTACAACTTCCGGATGATTTATTCTTAAATCTTCTTTGAAGGTAAGCATCTCCCTTTATTTCTCTCTATCTCTTATTCATTTTAAATACATTATTTTTTTTCATCAGCCAGTTCAATCCAAACCGGTGCATGGTCACTTGACTTTTCCCATCCGCGTACATTCCTGTCAACACCTGCAGCGGTAAGGCTTTTGGCAAGATGTGGGCTAAGCAAAAAATGATCAATGCGTAAGCCTGCGTTGCGGCTATACGCATCACGAAAGTAATCCCAAAAAGTATATATGATTTCTTCAGGATATAATTTCCTTATTGCGTCTGTCCATCCCTGTGATACCAGCGTTTTAAATGCAGCACGCACTTCCGGCCTGAACAAGGCATCATCTACCCAGCGCTCGGGCTTGTACACATCCAGTTCTGTTGGCATTACATTATAGTCTCCCGTTAGTACTACCGGAACACCCGATGCAAAAAGTTCAGCAGCATGAATGGTAAGCCTCTCAAACCAACGCATCTTGTAATCTAATTTTGGGCCGGGGGCAGGATTGCCATTTGGAAGGTAAATACAACCGATAGTAATGCCATTTACAATTGCTTCTATATAACGGCTATGGCTGTCTTCCGGGTCGCCGGGTAAAACCCTCCGTACCTCTTCAGGTTTTCCGATGCGCGAAAGTATGGCGACACCATTCCAGCTCTTTTGTCCATGCCAGATGGCGTTATAACCGGCATCCTCTATAGCTTTCTCAGGAAATTTTTCCTGAGGCGCCTTTAACTCCTGCAGGCAAGCAACATCCGGAGATGTTTCACTAAGCCAGCGTAGCAATATGGGTAAATGCCCATTAACGCCATTAATATTGTAGGTAGCTATTTTCATAACACAAATAATTAAGCTTTGAGAAAAGAAGGTGCAAAATTGAAATGGCTTTTAAATAAGAAATATTTCAACTCTGTACAAGCATTGGTTACAGGGTTTAAATATCTTCAAAAAAAACATCTTCACAAATTTTATATGGTATTTATTTTCTGAAGAACTTCTGACTAAAGTATATCTGTTCTATTAATTGTCTTCAATTTGAATATATTTGATTAAAAGCGAAAGTTTTTACACCCTCTTCTGTTAGTTGCACACCTGTCAGAACTAATAATATTTAAAAAAAACAATTAAAACTAGTTTATGCAAAAGAACTACCTGCTATCGCTCGTGGTAATTTTAATAGTATTATCTGCGTGTAATAGTGCGACTAAGAAACCAATCCCGGTTGTTTCAGCCGATATCATTTATTTCGGAGGTGACATCATTACTATGGCTGGCGATACAGCAACTTATGCAGAAGTTCTCGCAGTAAAAGATGGTAAAATTATTTTTGTTGGAAGCAAAGCCGGCGCGGACAGTTTGAAAGCTGATAGTACCGCAATGAATGACCTGCAGGGCAAAACGTTGTTGCCCGGTTTTATTGATCCGCACTCTCATTTTATTAATTCATTGTCAATGGCAAGTCAGGCCAATTGCTTTGCACCACCGGTTGGAACGGCAAGTGATGTGGACGGAATTATCGCTTCTTTAAAAGAACTTCAGCAACGAAAAAATATTGCCAAAGGCGAAATGATGATAGGTTATGGTTATGATGAAAACCAGATGCCCAATGGCAGGCATCTTAACCGCAACGACCTTGATAAGGCATTCCCTGATAACCCGGTAATGGTGATGCACGTATCGCTGCATGGTGGTGTATTAAATTCAATGGCGCAGAAAAAATTTGGTTATACTTCAAAAACGGTTACGCCTGATGGCGGCATTATTGTACGTGACCCGGAAACCGACGAACCTTATGGGCTTATTATGGAGACGGCTTTTATTCCGGTGTTTGCCAATCTTCCAAAACCAACGCCGGAAGAGCAATTACAACAATTAAAAGATGGACAGATGTTATATGCGGAAGAAGGCGTTACTACTGCTCAGGAAGGTGCTACACATGAACCTGATCTTAACATCCTTGAAAACGGAGCAAAGAATCATGCACTATTTATTGATGTAATTGCTTACCCTTTTATTCTTGACATTCGTAAAATTTTAAAAGAACATCCATTTGCTGAATTTGGCACTTATAATAATGGTTTAAAAATTGGTGGCGTAAAAATTACTTCTGATGGTTCGCCGCAAGGGAAAACTGCTTTCTTCAGCACACCCTATTTAACGGGCGGACCAAGCGGTGAAAAAAACTGGAGAGGTGAGCCAGGCTTTCCGCAGGATTCCGTCAATGCATGGTTTAAATGGTTTTATGGTGAACATATACAGGTAAATGTTCATGCCAACGGAGATTCTGCAATCGGCATGGTTTTAAAAGCGCATGAGTACGCTTGCAAAGCGTTGAATCAGCCATTGGATGCAGACAGAAGAACAACCATCATCCATTCACAATTTGTACGTAAAGATCAATTGCAGAAGTATAAAGCTTACAATATGATTCCCTCTATGTACACAGAGCATACTTATTTTTTTGGAGATACACATATAAAGAACCGCGGAATGGAGCAAGCTGCTTATGAAAGCCCGCTAAACAGCGCTTTGAAATTAGGAATACCTACTACTAACCATACTGATTTTAATGTGCTGCCTATTAACCAGATGATGGTGATTTGGTGTGCCGTAAATCGTTTAACACGCACAGGAGTATTGCTCGGCGCTGATGAAAGAGTAACTCCATACCAGGCATTACAATGCATTACCATTAATGCAGCGCACCAATATTTTGAAGAGAATTCGAAGGGATCTTTAAAAGCAGGCAAACTTGCGGATTTAGTTATACTTGATCAAAATCCATTGAAAGTGGACAAGATGAAAATTAAAGACATTAAAGTTATTGAAACCATAAAAAGCGGAAAAACGATTTATAAAAAATAAAATAATTAATGTAAGACATTTAGCTATTATAACTCTTAGAGAATTAAGAATAAATAAACAAATATTTTTTGCCCACACCGGAATAGCTCTTAAGCGTTTCAGCGTAATCAATTCTTGCGATTGCCATGTTGTCAGCAAAATTATTGTGGCATTTTTTTTGAAAACAATTGCAAAAAATACCACAAATGCAAAAAGGAAATATAAGAGTTCAGACAGAGAATATTTTTCCCATCATTAAAAAGTTTTTGTACAGCGATCACGAAATTTTTATTCGCGAGCTGGTAAGTAATGCTGTAGATGCTACGCAAAAATTGAAAACGTATTCGTCTTTGGGAGAAGTAAAGGGTGATATTGATAATATCGATATCAACATCATTATCGATAAAGAAAAAAAGACATTAACCATTTCCGATCAGGGTATTGGTATGACAGCAGAAGAG
>CBIGQT010000444.1:0-3359 GCA_966191655.1 uncultured Ginsengibacter sp. | reverse complement strand
ATATCAATTATTTTATCATACAATCGCGGAATATGATACCCTACTGCACCTCCGGGCCATGCATCATCCTGGAGCTCTTCTAATTGTTGCGGAGTTAAAAATTTTTTATTGCTGAAAGTGAATTCAAGTTTATTCCTGTACCGAATGGTATTTTCTGAGCCAATAATTGGCAACATTACTATTTCAGTAAGCTTTCCAATTCTTTTAAAAGCATCTGCTGCTTCCTGTTGTTTGTATTCCAATTGTTTTTGATACGGGAGCATTTGCCATTTGCAACCGCCGCATATTCCGAAATGAATGCAAAAGGGCGCAACTCTTTCTTTGCTGAATTCTTTTATTTTAATTGCTTTTCCTTCGGCCCAATCCTTTTTATTTTTAGTTATAAGAACATCTGCTACATCGCCGGGAACAGCGCCTTCAACAAAAACAACTTTGCCATCAATACGGCCAAGAGCTTTGCCTTCAGCAGCATAACCGGTAACCGGCAAATTTTCCAATGTAAAATTTTTCCGTTTCAATTTTGTAAAAATACTTTATTGCGTGATGGTTAATTGCTTTACTCTAAAATGTTAAGTATTTTGCATGAGTTTTAGTTTTTAATCAATTTGAATATTTTTGTCCCCTATTTCAAACAATGAAAATAATTTTTAGCCTGATTCTTTTTCTTGCACTATTCTCAACTTCCATTGCGCAGGGTTTTAAAGTTACTTTGCAGGCGCCTCAATACAAAGACGGGTTAGCCTATCTTACTTATTATTACGGAAAAAATATTAATATAGAAGATTCAGCCCTCATCAATGAAAAAGGAATTGCTGTCTTTGAAAGAAATGAAAAACTCCTTCCCGGTGTTTATTCTATTGTATTTCCGGGAAAAAATAAATTATTCGATTTTTTGGTTGATACAGAACAGGTAATTTCAATAAAGGCTGATACAACTGACCTTATAAATAAAACAATTGTAACAGGTTCGAAAGAAAATATTCTCTTTCAGCAATATCAAAAATTTGTAGCCTCGAAAGGTGGTAATTTGCAAAAAGAGATAGATGCATATAAGGCCTCCACAACTAAAAGCGACAGTCTTTTGCATGAAAAAAATTATAATGATCTTAATAAAGAACTAAATGATTACAGAGAGGGAATTATAAAGGAGCATCCTGAATCCATGCTGGCTTCTTTGCTAACCAGTATGCGGGAACCAAAAATATTAATCCCAAAGCCGGTCACAAGAGAAGATTCATTAAATAATTATGATTATTATAAAAAACATTATTGGGACGGAATTACGTTTATGGATGACCGTATCATACGCACGCCGTTTTTTTTACCAAAGCTTGAAAGATACTTCAGAGAAGTTGTTTCTCCTGCACCTGATTCAATTATTAAAGAATCAGATCATTTATTGCTGAGGGCAAGAACTGCTCCTGAAATGTATAAATTTTTATTAAACTGGCTTACCGATGAATATATTAATCCAAAATATATGGGCCAGGATGCAGTATTCGTTCACCTGTTTGAGCAATATCATTCAAAAGGAGTTTCATCCTGGCTGAATGAAAAGCAATTGACAGCAATTTCCAACAGGGCTTACATGCTTATGTCGAATCTTATCGGGGAACAGGCAGCTAATTTGGAAATGGTTGATTCTACAGGTAGGCCCAGGCCATTGTATGAGGTTAGTGCCCCTTATATCATAATTTGTTTTTGGGATCCCACGTGTAGTCATTGCCGGGAAGAAGTTCCGAAAATGGATTCTTTATACAATGCCAAATGGAAAAAAGAGGGAGTAAAAATGTATGGTGTACTTACCGAAACCAAAGAATTTACCAAATGGAGAGAATTTATTAATAAGTACAATTTACAAAGCTGGATAAACGTTTATCAAACCGGGGAACAAAAGAAAATTGATGATGATGCAAAAAAGCCATCATATAAACAGTTGTACGATGTGACCCAAACACCCACTTTATATTTGCTGGATAAGGATAAACGTATTATCGCCAAAAAATTAACCTGGCAACAATTGGATGACGTGCTTCAAATGAAAATTAATAATAAACCTCTTAATAACAATAACGCTGAAAAATAAATTTCTTTGATTAAAAATTGATTTTAATTAAAAATCATTAAGACCCCAATCCAAAATTCTGTGTGATGAAAAAACTCTTATTGTCTGTTGCATTTTTCTTTTTCCTTTCAATTACTTATTGCCAGACGCTTTTTACCTACGGAAGTCATCCTGTAAGTAAAAATGAATTTCTTCGTGCCTATAATAAAAACAAAACTGCTACCACCGATAAAGAACAGGCAATGAAAGATTACCTTGATCTTTATATTAAATTTAAACTAAAAGTACAGGGTGCTAAAGATATGCATCTTGATACGCTTCCATCAATGCAATCTGATCTTCAGAATTTCAGAACCCAGATTGAAAACAATTATCTACAGGACGATAAAGAAGTAAATATTTTGGTTAATGAGGCATTTAACCACAGCCAGAAAGATATTCATACACAGCATTTTTATGTTTCGATTAATGATAAAATGACGCCGGCAGATACCCTGAAGTTATATAAGGCAATTAATGAGGCGTATGATGATTTAAAAAAAGGAAGTAAAGATTACGAGGGAATTCTTTCTGAAATAAAAGAAAAAATTGCGCCGGTGCAGGGAAATGATTTGGGCTGGATTACCGTATTTACTTTGCCTTATGAGTATGAAAATATTGTATATAGCTTACAACCAGGCCAGGTGAGTAAACCATATCGCTCCAAAAAAGGATGGCATATTTTTAAAAATGAAGAAGAAAGGCCTGCCGTCGGAAAAATTAAAGTTGCCCAGATTTTATTGGCAGTTCCTGCAGGTAATATTAATATGAGAGACCACGCAAAGCAATTATCAGATTCCATTTACAAGGCTTTGAAATCGGGAGCTGATTTTGGTGAATTAGCCAAACAATATAGTAATGACAGAAGAACTTATATGAATGGTGGACTAATGCCCGAGTTTGGTGTAGCCACTTATGATGGCGCTTTCGAGAAAGTCGCTTTTTCATTAAAAAATGACAGTGATATTTCCGAACCGTTTCAAACAGAATTTGGTTATCATATTATTAAACGTATTTCACGGTCACCGGTACCCGAAAATAAAAATGATGAGGCTTATATGGCTGCTCTTAAGCAAGAGGTACTTGGTGATGGCCGTATAGCATTGGCAAAAGAAAAATTTTTAAAAGAAGTATTGCAGAAAACAGGATATAAAAAGAATACTGCCATAAACGAAAAAGATCTCTGGAAAATAAAAGACACTTTTGCAATCGCAAATAAAAAAATTGCATCGGGCAATGTAAATGAGAATACCAT
>CBIGQT010000443.1:0-3368 GCA_966191655.1 uncultured Ginsengibacter sp. | reverse complement strand
GAAAAATTATTGACGAAGTTTAACGGATTTTGTATTTCGTGTGCAATGCCTGCGGTTAATTCACCAAGACTGGCCATCTTTTCCGATTGAATAAGTTGTGCCTGCGTGGATTTGAGTTCGTCGTATGCCTGTTCCACCTTTTGTTTTTCTTTTTGCAATAAAATATTTGATTTCTTTTTATGCAGGTTGTTTCTCCAAAGAAGAAATGCTAACAGAAGAAAAATTGCCAGCCCCGATAACAAGGCTGTATATTTAATTTTATTCCTGAACTGTTCCTGCTGTCTCAGCACTGTTTCCTGCCTGTGTTGTTCGTCCAGCATCAACAACTGTAGCTGCCGCAACTTTTCGGGGCCATATAAACTATCTCTCATCGTCACAGCTATAGTAAGATAGAAAAATGCGCTGTCTGGTTTTTTGCCTTCTTTATACAAACCGGCCAATAAATCACTGTTGTAAAGCATGAACAATTTTGAAGGTATGCTTTCAGCGCTGCCAAGTCCCTTATGGGCATAATAAAATGAAGAATCATACTGACGAATGGACTTGTACAGACTAGCAATCCTGTACTGAGCCATGGTCGTGTTCATCCTATCATTATTTGGACGAGAATTTTCAATTGCATCATGGTAAAACATTAATGCGGAATCATTGTCGCCTATATGGGCATATATATCCCCGGTATGATTCAGGATATAAGATTTCAAATGCCCGGAAGATCCCTTTGGAAATGCTTCAAAAGCTTTATGCTGATAATACAGTGCCGAATCCTGCATATTCAGAAAGTAATAGGCTTCCCCGATATTTGAAAGTTCAAAGCTGCCTTTATCTGTACTGTGCAATTGCCAAACGATTGTAACAGCCGGCAGCAGATATTGCAATGCCTGCCTGTATTGTCCAAGCTCATTATAGACTATTCCGATAAAACCAAGAGATTCCACCTCACCGGAGGAATCTTTCATGTCCCTGTTGATCTGCAGGGCTTCAAACTGCATTTTTAATGCGGCGGCGTAATTGCCCAGGAAATGATAATCCTCGCCGCAGGCATTTAACGCACCCGCTTCAACCTTATAGTAACGGTATTCTTTGGCAAAAGAAAGAGTCTTTTGGTCAAGCTGCAACGCAGCAGTTGGATTTGAAAAAGCGATTTTATTAGAGTAAACCAGCATTCTGTTTAAAGTAGCCGTATCTTTAGAAGAGACCTGCATAACCTTTACCAGGCTATCTACATTCATGACCTGTCCATTTGCATTTTGTGTCAAGCCTCCGACAACAAGTAATAAAAGGCAGGTAAGTTTCATAAATAACAGTATTTATTCAGATGAATTATGGACGCCGTTACGTCGTCTTATTCCCATTGTAATCCTTTAATCCAGTCAATCCGTGATTCAGACAGGATATTAAGAAGCAACCAATAAACAGTGTATATCATCAGGAGATTATAAATCTAATCATTCTGACGAAAAGATAAAATGATTTTTACAAACACCTTCTTTAAAATAAAAAAAAGCCATCGTATATCCATTAATGATAGCCTTTTAGCTTGTTTTATTAACACAACGCCCGCTGCGTGATATGTTGCAAATCTTTTTTCAAATACAATTTATATTTATTTTCTCCGTTTATTAATTGACAAATGTTTTTTGATTATTCATAATTAATTTTATTAAGCCTTATAATTCTTTATAGGGCTTTTTTTATTACTGAAATATTAATTTATCCAAATATAGTTTTAGGCTATTGAAAAATTAAATGCAAAGCTTGGCGACAAAAAATCTTATGGCAGTAGTCACGCTGATTGTCTTGAACCACACTTAAGCATTATTTATTATTTGCAAAACAAAATTGTTGTACATATAATAATTTGTTTAGAATGTAACCTTTTAAGTTCAAGTATTGACATTCCGGCATCAATGCAAGGCAAACAAGGACAAGGCAAAGACGCATATTACACTCTGGATGGATTTAGTAAATCATTCAGGCAATTCTTAAACGATTTGTTGAAGAAGTATAATTTCTCTCATCAAATCAAAGCCGCCTCAATGTTTGACCAGTAGCGGTATACCTCTCCCCAATGACGCATATATGCAGCTAAGATAATGTGGCGTTGGCGTATCTGTGTTTTAATACTCCCCGGCTATCTTTAGTCTATGCATTACCGTTAGTTGCAGCACTTTTTAATTTTAAGCACTCTGCGGTTAGGGGCATGGTACAGGCAAACGAATAAAAAAACCTGGTTTTCTCTTTTCACGTCTTCATCGATAACGCATTATATTTGAACACTAATAAACCAAACGTCCAACAGATAAGCTATGTCCTTCTCAAAAAAATTTGTGCTAAAATCTTTTTTAATTCTGTTAATTGCGGCATGTGCATTTTCTTTTGTCAAAAAAGAAAATGCACATCAATGGATTCGCATTAATCAGATGGGTTATACACCCCAGGGAATTAAAGTGGCTGTGTGGTGCAGTAAGGACGATGCCTCCATCAATAGCTTTGATTTGATTGACTCTGCATCCGGAAAAAACGTTTTTTCAAATACATCAGGAAAATCTTTTGGCGCTTATGGGCCGTTCACAAATACCTGCCGGCTTAATTTTTCTTCTTACAAAAAACCCGGCGTTTATTATTTAAAAGCAGGAACTGCCGTTTCGCCCGCTTTCAAAATTAATGACGATGTTTATAAAGGAACGGCTGATTTTTGTTTGTTTTATATGCGTCAACAACGCAGTGGATTCAATCCGTTTCTAAAAGATTCATGTCATACCCATGATGGTTACACGATGTATGGACCGATGCCTGACAGCACTTTCATTAATGTAACCGGCGGATGGCATGACGCTTCTGATTATCTGCAATATGCTACCACTTCCGCAAATGCAACTTACCATTTATTGGCGGCTTACCGCGATTTCCCAAATGTGTTTTCAGATGAAAAACAAGCAAATGGATTAGATGGTAAAAATGGAATTGCAGATGTGTTGGATGAAGCAAAATGGGGATTGGATTGGTTATTAAAAATGCATCCGAGACCAAACTGGATGTTTAACCAGATTGCGGACGACAGAGATCATCGCGGAATGCGGATTCCGAAGGAAGACACTTTTTATGGAAAAGGAATGGAGCGGCCGGTTTACTTCATAAATGGTTTGCCTCAGCAACGCGGCAAATTTATGAATCACACAACCGGCACCAGTTCTACTGCTGCAAAATTTGCAAGCGCTTTTTCGCTTGGCGCTGTTTTGTTCGATAAAACCAATCCGGATTTTGCAAATGATTTGATGAGTCACGCTTATTCTGCAATAAAATATGCCTTGATAAAACCAGGAGTTACCCAAACAGTTTCCATGGTGTCCCCTTATATTTATGCG
>CBIGQT010000442.1:0-3376 GCA_966191655.1 uncultured Ginsengibacter sp. | reverse complement strand
TATCCATCTTTTATAACCTACAATATTGCATTAAGAAAGCAAATCTGGAAAAAGAAAGGAAGCATTGCATTAACGGCAGTTAATCTTTTCAATAAATATGTAAGTAGAAAAACATCAGTATTTGGTCCCGGGTTTGTTTCTACTAATCTTCAGAAGATTCCTTACAGGTCTATCGGAATTAATTTTACCTGGAAATTTGGAAATTTAGAATTTAAAAAAGAGAAAGATAACCCATCAATTAATTTAAATCCTCCTGCAGAGTAATTAAACCACCTCTACCTTTTTACTTTGAACTATATCTATATTTTCTGGTTTCAGCTTAAAATAAAAACACATGCATAGTATTGTTAGGGTTATTACGTTTAAGTCAGTTAGTGGATTTACTACCCGCACAGTAATTTCAGAAGTTACATATTTAAGCAGTACTGCTCTTGTAAGAGCACCCGGGCGCTATATCTTTGTACCAGAAGTTGATTGATGTTCAACCGACATTAATCAAATATCCAAATCCAGTGAAAGAGCCATATCGAACAACAAAACAAATCCGATATCAGTCAACTTCTTGTTTTAATTCAATGCCCGTAACAAACCAATATCCAACGAAGACCGGCTGTAAAGCCTTATCCGTTTATCCTTGAAAAAACAATTCCCCTGGAATTAAGTTATTCCACAAAAGTCTGCGGTAACTCGCAGGCTTTTTAGTTTGTGAAACTTGCATTCTATTGATTCGAACTGAAATGATATTTTCCCGAACCTATGTTCAACATTACATATCCATCTTCAGTGCCGGCAATCTTTATGTCTTTTATCAAATCAATGGCAATACCGCCTTCCCTAACTGAATTCGCATTGCCTGCAGGAATATAAACTGTAGCTGTAGTGTTTGCAGGTATTTCAACATCCATTATTATCGTATTGTTTTCAATTTTCCATGTATTGCTAAGCCTACCATAATAAGTATTGAGACTTGCTGATACATACGTAAAGTTGCCTCCTATATGCGGTTTTATTTTTATGTGTTTATAACCCGGGCCGTCTTCGTAAGTATCTATGCCAGCCATTGAACGATACATCCAATCACCAATAGCGCCATAAGAATAGTGATTAAAAGAATTCATTCCAGGTGTTTCAAAGGTACTGTCTGGTTTAATGCCATCCCATCTTTCCCAAATGGTAGTGGCCCCCATTTTTACAGGATACAACCATGATGGATAGGTTTGTTGTAACAATAATTTATAGGCAATACTGTCATAACCAAAACGTGTTAATACATGGCATAAATATGGTGTACCAAGGAAGCCTGTGGTAAGATGATTATTATAACTTTTAACATTATCGGCAAGGCGTGCAGCGGCCTGTATTCTTAATGATTCAGGAAGCATATCAAAATTCAAAGCAAGTACATAGGCAGTTTGTGTACCTGAAACAAGACGGCCATTGGGTGTCATGTATTCTTTTAAAAATGCATCTTTTATTTTTTGTAATAAAGTGGAATAAGCTGCCACATCATCTTCTTTGCCCAAAACTTTTGCAGCATTAATTAATAATTGTGTTGAATGTGCATAAAAGCATTGTGCAATTAAATATTTATCAGTAACCGCGGCTCTCCCGTCATTGTCATCTTCCGGACGGTAAAACAGCCAGTCACCAAAATGAAAACCTGTATTCCATAAATCGTTCTTGCTTTTGCGGTGCATGTATTCAACCCAGGCTTTCATACTGTTGTATTGATCTTCGAGCACTCTCTTATCACCATAAGCTAAATATATATTCCAGGGAATAATAGTGGCAACATCAGCCCATCCGGTAGATCCTGCCGCATCCGGATCCAAAACATTTGGAACAACAAAAGGAACATCTCCATCAATTTGATCGGCGGCTACGTCCTTCAACCATTTTGCAAAGAAATTATTTACGTTCATATTAAAAGTTGCCGTTCTTGAAAAAACCTGCGCATCACCAGTCCATCCAAGGCGTTCATCCCGTTGCGGACAATCCGTTGGAACATCTAGAAAATTTCCTTTTTGCCCCCATTGAATATTATGTTGTAGCTGATTAATTAGTGCATTAGAAGATGTAAAGGTTCCGGTTGGTTCCATGTTAGAATAGATGGCGACAGCAGTAAAATTTTCCGGCTTTAATTCTCCGGGGTACCCTTTTACTTTTATATAACGGAAGCCATGCCATGTAAAATGAGGTTCAAAAGTTTCATCTCCTTTTCCATTTAAAATATAAGTATCTGTGGCTTTTGCTTCACGAAGATTAGTTGTATAAAAATTACCTTCTTTATCTAAAACCTCGGCATGAGAAACAATCACACTGTCACCCGCATTTCCTTTTACTTTCATTACAACCCAACCTACCAGGTTCTGGCCAAAATCAATTACCTGCTCACCTTCAGGTGTTTTGAAAATATTGACGGGTTTAAATGTTTCATGTTTTTTTACCGGCTCGTTTTGTGTTGCCAGTAAAACATCTTTTGAGTAGTTTGCAACAGCAACACCGTTCCATTTTTTATCATCATATCCCGGCAACGTCCAACCGGTCTTCTCATCCCTTGCATCATCAGTTTCTCCATTGTAAATTTCAGCATAACGGATAGGCCCGGTCGAAGATTTCCAGCTTTCATCGGATATAACAATTCCTGTTGATCCATCACTGTATGTTATTATTACCTGCAATAACAAAGCAATGTCTTTCCCATATTTATCTATATTATTTCTAAAACCAATGATACCCCTGTACCAGCCATTTCCTAATGTAACGCCAATTGCATTTGTTCCATTTTTTATCAGGTTAGTTACATCATAGGCCTGGTACTGTAAACGATTTTTATAACTGGTCCATCCGGGAGTTAAGTAAGCATCGCCAATGCGCATACCATTTATTGTTGCTTCATATAAACCATGTGCAGTGATATATGCCGTTGCTGAAACAATTTTTTTATTAGTTGAAAATTCCTTTCTGAAAAGAGGAGAGGGGCGCATGATGGAATCTTCCACATAACCGGGAGTAATCCATTTCGCCTTCCAATCGTAAGTATTAAGCAAAGCCATTTGCCAATATGCGGGTGAGCTCCACGATGCAGTTGTGTATTTATTATCCCAGGTACGAACCTGCCAGTAATACTTTTTGTTTGATTGTAATTCTTTTCCTTTATATGAAACATGTACTGATGAATCGGAAAAAACTTTGCCGGAACTCCAAAATATATTTTTATTTTTTAAAAGATCTGGCAGGTTATCACTTACTCGAATTTCGTAGGCACTTTGCATAACGTTTCTTTTATCAGAAATAATTTGCCAGCTAAAGCGGGGATTTGTTGCATCAACTCCTATAGGATTTGTTTTGTTTTCAACCAGTAAATTTTGGGCTA
>CBIGQT010000441.1:0-3386 GCA_966191655.1 uncultured Ginsengibacter sp. | reverse complement strand
TTAAGAAACAGCCTGTTAGTATTACAAAGATTGTATGGATTTCGCTTGCTACTTTAGCATTATTTATTTTGTTGATCTTTAGTTTGCCCTGGCTCATATTTACATGGTTCAGCTATAAGGCAAAACATACAAAAGCAATTCGCCAAAAAGCCTACTGGTCTTACAACGCAGCAACATATTATTGCAACCAACTTGGCTATTCAAGAGAAGAAATGTCACCGACACAATTTGCAAAAGAAAAAATTGATGCAAAATTTAAAACCAATTTTAATTCGTTTATGCAGGTTTATCTCAAGAGCAAATATTCCAAAGAAGCATTAACTTCTTCAGAAGAAAATATTGTTCAAAACTTTTATTCGCCCTTCTATAAAATAATAAAAGATAAAACTCCCTTTAAAGAACGCTTCTCAAAATTTTTAAATTTTTACAGAACCATAAATTTTTTTTCAAAACCAAAAATATAAATGATGGAAACAGTGAATACTGAGATTGCTTTACAGAATATACAACGCCTTACAGACAATATTGAAACGGTTATAAAAGGCAAGCGCGACCAGATAAAATTTGTACTTACTGCATTACTTGCCAAAGGACATATTTTACTGGAAGATAATCCGGGAACAGGGAAAACTGTTATGGCAAAGTCGCTTGCTCACAGCATTTCAGGAGAAAACTCCAATGATAGTGTAAATTTTAAACGCATACAATTTACGCCGGATTTATTACCAATGGACCTCCTTGGCTCTCATATTTTTGATGATATCAAAAAAGAATTCATTTTTAAAAAAGGGCCTCTCTTCTGTAATATTTTATTGGCAGACGAAATTAACAGAGCGTCTCCAAAAGTACAATCGGCATTGCTGGAATGTATGGCTGAAAACCAGATTACTATGGGAGAAATTACCTATAAGTTAAGCGATCTTTTTTTTACCATCGCTACGCAAAATCCTGTTGAAATGGAAGGCACCTATCCCCTTCCGGCCGCTCAGCTCGACAGGTTTTTTATAAAAATTATTTTTGGATATGTTGATGAAGAAACTGAACTCGGCATCTATAAAGATTATCTGGGCATCAATAATAATCTAAACAACCTGCAACAGGTTTTAGGAATTCAGGAGATCTTATTCTTACAACAACAATGCGAAAGTGTGTTTGTGCATGAAGAGGTAATTAAAGCAGTAAGGAATATTGTATGGGCAACACGAAAAAATAATGACATTGTTTTGGCTGCGTCTACCCGTAGCGGTATCATCTTTTTAAAATGCTTGAAGGCTTATGCACTTGTTAATGGAAGAACCTACGTAACAGAAGATGATGTGAAAGACCTTGCCCAGCCTGTATTACATCACAGGCTTATTTACAGAAATAAAGAAGCAAAAGCAAATACACTTAACAATATTGTTGTTGCGGAGATGGACCGCCTGTCTAAATTAAAAATTAATTAAGCAGGAACGATGAAGCGGTTCACATCATATATTTTAATTTTCGTACTAACGGCATTTTGCAAAAATGTATTTTCCCAAAATAGTGCAAAACGTTATGAAATAGATGCCAAGCGAATCGGCGTAAATTTTTATGATAAAGATGCATTGCCAAGAAGCCGTGAATTTATAAGACTTGACAGCACTTATTACGTTGGTTGGTACTATGAAGGCATGTTTAAATATGACAGGGCCGCAGATTATCTTGGTTATAAAAATTGTATAGAGCCATTGCGAAAATCTTTTTTTCTTTTCGAAAGAAATTATAAGACTAATCTCAAAAATATTTTAACCCCCGGGCATTATAGTTTTGCACAGGCTGATATTGTACAAATTTGTAATGCCTTATACGATAGCTATTCCAATGTGGAAGAGCCCGACAGCGCTATGTGGGTTTTAAACAGGATACAAAGCTGGAACGCAGGAATTGATTTTATGGAATATCATATTAAAGCAGCATGGACTATACATCGCAACCGCTTTTATATTCACAAATATTCATTTTTAAAAAATACGGTGGAAGCAAATGAACAACTTGCCTTAAACCACTTGTATACGGCTCTTGCCGGCGGCGATGCCAATTCAATTTTCTATCTCGCTATTATTCATAATTATTTATTGAACATGGATTCTGCCGGAATTTATTATGACATATTGAAACAAACCGGTGGTTTTTCCTATAACAATTATGCCCATTTTCAAAACACACTTGGAAATTTTGGAGAAGCCATTACTGATTTTGAGAATGATAAATATGCATTTGATAAAAGGTTGATTGAATCGTATTATTTTCTTCCTACACTTTTTATTAACAGTGGAAAAAGCCAGGAAGCGATTGATGAAACAAATAGTATCATTTATACAAACGGCTCTACACCTGGCTTTGGCTGGTATAATATTGCTTTGGCAAGAAGTTATTTATATAACGGGCAATTAGATAGCAGTGAGAAGGCTGTTAATAAAGCAGCACAGTTTAAAGAAGTTCATATTGGTACAACATTGGGACAATCTCAGTATGATTTTGCAGTGAATGTAATAAAGCTGATGCTGGCAACAAATAAGATTGAGCGTATCAAATTTTTGAATTCAGGATGGTGGTATTCTCTAAAAGATCTTTCAGAAATTGGTGCACTTAAAGGAGAACAGTTTCTTCTAAAATTTGCATTAGTAAATGAATTAGCGGGTAACCCTGAACGTGAGCAAGTAATTTACAACATATTTGCAAGTGAAAATGTTATAGGTTTTGATGAAATTTTAAACCTGATGAAAAACATCAGCCCGCAATATTTTGCTGAGATATACAAACAAAAAGAACAAACTGAAAAGCGAAAAAATATTATACGATACATGCAACTTTTTTACGGTGAATTTTCTTATGAAAAAGGCGACTATAATGAAAGCCGCAAAACATTTGAAAATATTTTAAATACTGCGTTATTGGATACGGCACATGAAAAACTTTTTGTGGCAAGATTGTACGAAAGTCTTGCCAGGAGCTATGCTCATGATGATGACAAAAATAAGGCAGAAGATATGAAATATAATTTTTTCAAAGAATATCCGCAATTACTTCCATTTAGTGGCTTTACTATAAAGATGAATCTTTCCACTTCCGATCTGAGTAATTCAATGGAAAAAAATATTATAAAAGAATTAAAAGGAACTAACATCGATTTTACTGATAAAAGAAACAGCAATGTTCCCACCGCATTTGTAAAGTTTTCTAAATTAAAAGCCAAATACGAGGTTGAATACAGCACCGTTGATGCCGGCGGCAAAATAATTATTCCTTTACAAAAAATGTATTTTAAGAATGAGGATGGTGTTGGAAAGGAACTTGCTTTAAGATTGTTTGGAGTTGGCGGGCCGGTGGAGTTTGAAGGGGATTAAAGAACTGAGCAGCAA
>CBIGQT010000440.1:0-3387 GCA_966191655.1 uncultured Ginsengibacter sp. | reverse complement strand
TTTTTTTTTTTTTTATGTTTTAGGCGATGCCTGTTTTAGTCATCCGGATTTTGGAGGTATTCATTTTACGGGAAGCACCGGTGTGTTCAATAGTATGTGGGAAACAATAGGTAAGAATACCGGTTTATATAAATCATATCCAAGGATAGTTGGAGAAACAGGAGGTAAAGATTTTGTGCTGGCGCATAAAAGCGCTGATGTTGATGTAGTTGTTACAGCTCTTTGCCGCGGCGCATTTGAATACCAGGGACAGAAATGTTCTGCTGCATCACGCGCGTACATTCCCTCCCATCGAACATTGCTGCGCAGGTAAAGAAAAAGTTAGTTGCAGAAATTAAGACAATGAAGATGGGAAGTGTAGAAGACCTTACCTGTTTTATAAATGCAGTAATAGATGAAAAAAGCTTTGATAAACTGGAAGGTTATATTAAACAGGTTAAAAAAGATAAAGACGCAAAAATATTAGTCGGTGGCAAATGCGATAAAACGAATGGCTATTTTATTGAGCCAACCGTAATAGAAGTTACCGATCCCCGTTATGTAACCATGTGCGAAGAACTCTTTGGCCCTGTCTTAACATTATACGTGTACGACGAAAATAAATTTGAAGAAACTATTAAGTTAGTTGATTCAACATCGCCATATGCACTCACAGGCTCTGTATTGGCACAAGACCGTTATGCCGTGGAACTGGCCACCAGAAAGCTTAGCAACAGCGCAGGTAATTTTTATATTAATGATAAGCCAACAGGCGCTGTTGTTGGTCAGCAACCATTTGGTGGCGCGAGAGGAAGTGGTACTAATGATAAAGCAGGAAGCATTCTTAATTTGTATCGCTGGCTCAGTGCAAGAACCATTAAAGAAACATTTAATCCGGCAGTGAACTATAGATATCCATTCATGAATCAGGATACCAAAACTTCATGAAAACAATTCTCGATAAATATCAGCTTCAGATAACGATAGAAAGATTAGCTTACCAGTTAGTCGAAAATTATTCTGACCTTTCATCAGTTGCAATTATCGGGATTCAGCCACGGGGAATTTTTTTATCAGACAAGATTTTTGAACAGCTAAAAAAGATTGCCCCTGCTAATAAAATTGACTATGGAAAAATGGATATAACTTTTTACAGGGATGATATCCGAAAAGAATTGCATAGCCCCAATCAAACCAATATCTCTTTTTCTATTGAAGATAAAAATGTAATTCTTATTGATGATGTATTGTATACCGGGAGAACCATACGGGCAGCGTTAGACGCACTTCTTGCTTTTGGCCGTCCGAAAAAAGTAGAGCTCTGTGTTTTGATTAACCGGAGGTACAGCCGCCAATTACCCATTCAGCCTGATTATTGTGGCAAAGCAATTGATTCCATTATTTCGCAAAAAGTAAAAGTTGAGTGGGATAAAGAACAGGTGGTTTTATATTGATAAAACTTTTAAGACGGAAATAAAATGTTTTTAGATTTATTCATCTGCAAATTAATTTTTTTGAATTAGCTTTGACCTTTAATGCAACTTTCTACCAAACATCTCCTCGGCATTAAAGATTTACAACTTAGCGACATTGATCTTATTCTTTCCACAGCCACCCAATTTAAAGAAGTATTACAAAGACCTATAAAAAAAGTACCCTCTCTCCGTGATACCACAATCGTAAATTTATTTTATGAGAATTCTACCCGTACACGAATTTCTTTTGAGCTGGCAGAAAAAAGATTAAGCGCCGATACACTAAATTTTTCCGCATCCGGTTCTTCCGTATCAAAAGGTGAAACTTTATTGGACACTGTGAATAATATTTTATCAATGAAAGTCGATATGGTTGTAATGCGACATAGCGCCAGCGGAGCTCCGCACTTTTTGGCAAAGCATATACCGGCAGCAATTATAAATGCAGGTGACGGAATTAATGAGCATCCGACACAAGCCTTGCTGGACGCATTTTCAATAAAAGAAAAATGTGGTACGCTACAAGGTAAAAAAATTGTTTTAGTCGGTGACATTATGCATTCGAGGGTGGCGCTCAGCAATATTTATTTATTAAAAAAAGCAGGTGCAGAAGTGATGGTAGCCGGTCCGCCAACTTTAATTCCAAAGCATATCAAAAAAGCATTTGATATCCGGGTTGAATACAACCTTCAAAAGGCGTTGCAATGGTGCGATGTTGCGAACATACTTCGTATACAGTTGGAAAGACAAAACCAGGTTTTATTTTCATCACTGCGGGAATATAACATGGCTTATGGCGTGAGCAAAAAAATATTGGAAAGCATTCATAAAGAAATCGTCATCCTTCATCCCGGGCCGGTAAACAGGGGCGTGGAAATAGATAGTGATGTTGCAGATTCCAAACAGTCAATTATTCTGCAGCAGGTAGAAAATGGTGTTGCTGTGAGAATGGCAGTGCTTTATTTACTCAGCAATAAACAAAATTTTAATTAAACCTTTTAGTTGGAATAATTAATTGATAAAAGAAAAGTAAATTGTTATTACTTTCAGCCAAATTAAAACGGTAACATGGAAAGAATATGTTTATTCCCCGGAACTTTTGATCCGGTTACGTTAGGCCATACCGATATTATTAACAGGGCGCTTCCTCTATTCGATAAATTAATTATTGGCATTGGCAGAAACAGCAATAAAACAGCTATGTTTTCTGAGAAGCAGAGAGTACAATGGTTACAACAAATTTATAAGGACGAGCCAAAGATTAAAGTATTAGCCTATGACGGGTTAACAGTTGATTGCTGTAAACAAATTGGCGCCAATTTTATTTTAAGAGGAATCCGTTACGTGAATGATTTTGAGTATGAGAAGGCAATTGCCGATATGAACCGCAGCCTTGCTCATAACGTTGAAACAATTTTTCTAACATGCCTTCCCGAATTTACTTCTGTGGCGAGTACCCTTGTACGTGATGTTATCCGAAACGGGGGTGATGTTTCCCAGTTTCTTCCTGAAGCTGTAAAAAATAATATGGTATAAATGTCTATATGGTTCGATAAAGCAATAACTCTTGAGAAGATCAAAGATTTTGGAAGCGATTGTATGCCTGGTTTTTTAGGCATGAAATGGACTGAAATCGGCGATGATTTTTTAGAGATGTCGATGCCCATAAATGAAAAAACAAAGCAGGCTTATGGAATCATGCATGGCGGCGCTTCCTGTGCTTTGGCAGAAACTGTAGGAAGTGTAGCATCCGCATTGGTAATTGATCCTGCCAAATTTTATTGCGTGGGACTTGAAATAAATGCCAATCATATTAGAAGTGTAACACAAGGAATGGTTACCGCAAAATCAACACCTTTACATCTTGGCAAAACCACCCACGTATGGGATATAAAAATTTATGATGAAGATCAAAAATTAGTTTGTATCAGCA
>CBIGQT010000439.1:0-3407 GCA_966191655.1 uncultured Ginsengibacter sp. | reverse complement strand
AGGACTTCAGCGTATTGTATACTGCCTTCCCTGTCAATTACAAATGCACTTCGCTTACTTACACCTTTCATTTCCATTATAAAAGTATCGTAAAGGCAACCATACTTTTCTGAGACAACCTTATTAAAATCGCTGAGGACGGGGAAATTAAGTTTTTGATCCTCTTTATACTTTGCAAGCGTTTGTGGCGAATCAACGGATATTGCCAATACGTTTGAATTAGTGTTATTGTAAATACTAATATGATCTCTTACATTACAAAGTTCTTTTGTACAAACACTCGTAAAAGCCAGTGGAAAAAATAATAACAATACATTTTTGCCCTTATAATCTTCCAGGGATACTTTTTGTTTCTCAGAACTATATAACGTAAAACCAGGCGCCATTGAACCGACTTCAATTTTCATATTCACTAATTTATTGGTAAATAAGATTTAATTAGCTCACTGTAAAAAATCATTAAATTCCTGTGTAGACTTAATATTGAAAAAAGAAGAGCAACTCAAAACATTTACCATACTTCATAAGAAAGTAACTCGTTTTCGACTTTTATACGCTGCCCTTCTCTTATAATGAAGACACATGCTGCCGCAGTAACTGCTGTGATTGCAAAAAAATAAAATGCACTTTTACCCTTTTTCTTTTTTTTGGAATTACATGAATGACTCATAAGAAATGCTTTTCAATAAATAACTGACCGTAAATTAATAAAAATCGTGCCATAACAAAAATGATTTAGTTCTTAGACGAACTATTGATTAAAAATATTTACAGGCAAAATAATTTCGAACCGGTTTCTTCCGCTGCCTCCAAATAAATCATCATCAAGAAGATAACTATATCTTACACCAATTGAGACGGACGCTTCGTTCCACCATTTTGTGTCAAAATATATTTCACTACCGGTTGACCTAAAAGAAGCTTTAAATTTATTTCCATTATTATAAAAATCATTCGCCCGGGTGTCATCATAAAATAAATTGCTCCTTACTCTAAGCAGGTATATAATATTTCCAAATCCTGCATCTGGATACATTATTGGGAAGCTGTAATTAACTCCCCATTTATACATTTCATACAAGTTTATTGAACTGTATCCACGCGAAAATGGAAATCCGCTGGAAGGATTAAACTTATCAGTTGAATCTTTCTTAAGTATAGCACCGTTTAATATAATATTGTGATTTTTAAAAAATCCGGGAAAATATAAATTGCCTTTTGCAACAAATTGAAAGCCTTTATAATTTGATAAAGTTGTTTTGTAACTTATACCAATGGTTTGTGCAAACCGCGGAAAGATTTGCTGAACTGATTGCTGAACCTGGTGGGAAAATGATAAAAAATTGCTGACATAACTATATGATATTTTACCCAATGTATCTTTATAAGCGCCTTGAAAATTACTCTGTTCATAAACATATTGCGAACCAAAATTTAAAAAAGTAAATGAACGGCCTTTACTAAAATTCAGAGGAATATTAAATCCTGCAAATAGTTCCACCTCATTAAAATTGACAATGTCATCATGATACAATCCGCGCCTGTCAAAAATGTAATTGACGCCTGCAGAGAGGAAAGGAAATAAGGCACTATATACTGCGCTAAATCCTATTTCTTTAAATTTTTCGGAGCGGTCGTAAGTAAATGAAAGTTGGGATTTGAAAGTGTTGAGAATATTTTCACCTACCAGGCTTAAAGAATATTCAGGATCATTTACTGAAGGCTCAAGACTGTGAAAATTAAAAAGTTTATAGCCTTTAGGATACTTTGTAACTGCAAATGTATCGTTTGGAACGCTGTATAATAAGTTGGAATTCGTCTTTTGCAAAGCGGTTATTCCAAAGCTGGAAGTATTTTTATCCACGTAATCAGTTTTCATTTCTTCAAATTGTATTTCCTTCTTAGCAACTTCTTTTAACCGATATCCTTCCGCTGTAAATGAGGTCCATATTATATTTTCTGCATTAACCGAAGGTTGATATTTACCCATTCCCTTTTCCTGCTCATATTTAAGTTTCCATAATTTTTTATCAGCAAAAGTGTAAGCAAATAATTCATCATTTTTATGGTAAGAATAAGAGAAATAGGCCGTGTCATTTAATAAAAATGGGAACCCGATAACGTTGTATGAAAACGGGAGAAGATAATCAGATTCTCCGTTGACAAGATTGATAACAGCCAGTGACATTCTGCCGGCAGGATTTCTTACTGCTGTAATAATTTTATTATCGGAATAAAATTTTGGATAAGTATAAAAAAGATGATCAGGATTAGGGATTGTTTGTATAATGTTTCCGGTCGGTACTTCTAACAGGATCAAATTGCATTTTGTATCCGGAGATTCTTCCACGGCTATCACTCTTTTTCCATTGTCACTTATGTCCGGAGAAAAATATTTTGTGTGATTAGTTAGCGTTTGCTCTATACCGTTAGCTACATCAATAATTCTCAAATCACTATAATCGCGATATCCCCATCTAACATCCGGCCGGTATGTTGCAAAAACAATTTTTCCATTACGGTAGCTGAACTGGTTGTCGATTGAATAATCTCTTACCTTAAGTTTTTGTTCTTTATTTTCGGTACGGATTATAAATTCCGGTATTTGGCTATAACTGCTTTTTACATAGATTAGTGAATCATTTGCTATGTACGCCGGGTATTCTTCGTTTTTGAACGGGCCGTTGTTATTAACTGGCTTTGTGTCTTCAAGATCAAATTGTTTCTTAAAAAAATTAAATGCATCGTTTCTAAAAGTAACATAGTCAACTTCCGAATACTTTTTAATTGCTCTTTGAAAAGGATAAAAAATTCCTTTGAAAGACGCAGCATCGTGCGTTACATTTTCCCAAAATTTGTCTCCGTACTTTTCCCTGCCATAAGCAACCAGCATAAAACCGATTGGATAATGATTGGGTACAAAATCCTTATAAGATCCATTTCTGAGTTTCATCCAGGTATAATTTTTTCCCTCTTCCCAAAGCGAACGATATCCGTTATAAAAGAACGGCAAACTTCCACGCCCTTGCTTGCTTACATTCGTTTCATTATAAACGGCGTCACCTTCATAAAACCAATTGGGTATGCTTACATTATTAGCCAACGCCTGACCCTCTTCCCCAAAAATATCATGCATTACCTTTGACAGTCCAACATTAAAATTATTATATTGTTGTACGTGCCGGTACTCATGTATGGTAAGTTGGTCCGGCCATGAAAGGCTTCCCAGTTCAAAACTGTTTTGTAAGGGCGTAAGTTGAAATTCGCTTCTGAAAGGTGCGAGGCCAACATAACCATTAGAGATGGTGGTTTGGTTTTGAAGTACTACGTTTATTTTTTTTGATTTCACGCCAATGGTATTTAGCATCGGAGCGCTTATCAACGAAATAATATTATTCATTCTTTCA
>CBIGQT010000438.1:0-3414 GCA_966191655.1 uncultured Ginsengibacter sp. | reverse complement strand
ACGACATCGCGGGCCTCAGCCCCCTCGCTCCCCCGGGAGGCGGCCGCATCTGCCCTCCGCCGATCCCTCGCGCCACCGCCCTCTTCATTTTCCGCCCTTCTCAATAAAAATATTAAAGAAAATATAAAAATAAAGTGGCCTAATGATATTTTCATTAATGACAGTAAGGCAGGCGGCATTCTTATAGAAAATGTTGTAAAAGGTAATTTGTGGCAGTGGGCAGTAATTGGTATTGGGCTTAATATAAATCAGCGAAATTTTAATGAAGTAAAAGCAATTTCTTTAAAGCAAATCACGGGGATAAATTATAATGTGATTGAACTTGCCAATGAACTCCACTTGGCTGTAATAAATCGCATTAATCAATTAGAATCGGGTGAATTCGGCAAACAGCTTTTAGAATACAATGAAAATTTATTTTGCCGGAATAGAATGGTAAGGCTAAAAAAAGACAATATTGTTTTTGAGACAAAAATTGAAAGAATTTCTTCGTCTGGTGAACTTATCACCAAAGATGTTATCGAAAGAAAATTTGCATTTGATGAGGTGGAATGGATAATTTCAGAATGAAACACTTACATTTTTTATTTAAAAATTTTTAGTTCAAAAATTAAATAAAATGCTTTTTCTTATAAAAAACGCCGGATTTGGAAAAGTTCAAAAAATCATAATTAATAATATCACAAAGCCGATAGAAAATCGTTTGCTGATTTTGCATTAATTTCACCACTCAATTTTATAAAAAAAACTGAAAATATTTTATGGCGAAAGCGATAAGAATGCCACTTTTGAGTGATACGATGACGGAAGGGAAAATTATTCAATGGAATAAAAAAGTAGGCGATAAAGTAAAGAGCGATGATACCATTGCAGAAGTAGAAACTGATAAAGCAACTATGGATGTTGTAGGTTATGAAGAAGGTACGCTTTTATATATTGGCGTTAAGACGGGAGAGGCGGCAAAAGTTAATGACATTATTGCAATTGTTGGTAAAGAAGGAGAAGATTATAAATCAATATTAGACGAGGGTGGAAACAGTGATGGCAAAAAGAAAAAAGAATCGGTAAAAAAAGAAGTTGAGCAAAAGCCGAAGGAAGAATCAAAAGATAAAGCGGTAGCCAGTAAAATTTCCGCAGAATTACCTAAAGATGCGAAAGTGATTCGCATGCCACTTTTAAGTGATACAATGACAGAAGGGAAAATTATTCAATGGAATAAAAAGGTAGGCGATAAAGTAAAGAGTGATGATTCAATTGCTGAAGTAGAAACTGATAAAGCAACCATGGATGTAGTAGGATATGAGGCGGGAACGCTTTTATACATTGGTGTGGAAGCCGGACAGGCAGCTAAAGTAAACGATATTATCGCTATCGTTGGGAAAGAAGGGACCGATGTAAGTGCTTATGTAAATGCTGAAAAAAATAAAAGCGCTGATACACCTGCATCTAAGCCGGAAGCACAGGAGCAACAAGGAGAAATTTCCGGAAGTGCTTCTGAAAAAAATGAGGCGCAGGATGAAACTCCTGAATCTTCTTCTGAAGGCGGAAGAGTAAAAGCTTCACCCCTTGCCAAAAAATTAGCCGCCGATAAAGGGATAGATATTTCAAAAATACAGGGCACCGGGGATGGCGGAAGAATAGTAAAAAAAGATGTAGATGCTTACAAACCTGCTCCCATGCCGGCTAAGGAAGAAGATAAAAAAGCAGCGCCTGCAGCAAAACCTGTTCAGCCTTTTGAGCAAACCGGCAAAGAAAGCTACGAGGATATTCCCAATACTCAAATGCGTAAAACCATTGCGAGAAGATTGGGAGAAAGTATGTTTAATGCGCCTCACTTTTACTTGACCATGGAAATTAACATGGATAATGCAATGAGCTCACGGGTAGCCATAAACGAAATTAGCCCGGTTAAAATTTCTTTTAATGATATGGTTATAAAAGCCTGCGCAATGGCATTAAGGCAGCATCCTGCAGTCAACAGTAGCTGGATGGGCGATTTTATACGGCAGAACAAACATATACATATTGGCTCGGCGGTTGCCATGCCTGATGGATTAATAGTTCCGGTAATACGCTTTGCTGATCAAAAATCTCTGTCACAAATTGCGTCTGATGCAAAAGGCCTGTATGATAAAGCAAGAAATAAAAAATTGCAGCCTGATGAATTTAGTGGAAATACATTTACCATTTCTAATCTTGGGATGATGGACATTGAAGATTTTACTGCTATAATAAATCCACCGGACAGTGCGATACTCGCAGTTGGCCGCATTAAAGAAGTAGTTATAAAAAAAGGCGATGGGTTTGGAGTAACTAATGTTATGAAAGTTACTTTAAGCTGTGATCACCGGAGCGTGGATGGCGCTGTAGGAGCTGCTTTTCTGCAAACGTTTAAAAAATTTATGGAAAACCCGGTAACGATGTTAGTATAAGTAAAGATTCTTTTTACTTAAGTTTATTTCATGAAGTTTTTTCTTATCTTATTTTTTGTGCTGCTTGCTAATAATTGTTTACCTCAGCAAATTGTTAACGCAGTGATGGCTGATGCAAATGGCATCACTACCGACCAGAAAAAAGCCAAATATTTAATTGTTGTAAAAAAATATAACGATGGAGCTTTTGAAAGATTGGACTATAATTTTTCAGGACCGATGATAACGCTACGGACCTACAATGATTCTAATTTAAATGTATTAGATGGAAAATATATGGAATATAACTTAAGAGGCTACCTTTCTTCAGATGGCCAATATTTTCAAAACAAAAAAGATGGCGATTGGACTTTATATGATGATACTTCTCACTCAATAACAAAATATAAATATCATCTTGACACATTGCTTGCCGTTATTAATTTAGATTCTCTCGATAACGAAAAGAAAAAAATAAAGGAGGATACAACTGGTCAGATAGAAGCCGCCTATGTTGGAGGAACTAAGAAGATTTCAAAAATCATAACATCTAATATTAAAGTTCCGGAAAGAATGGCTGCATTAACCAAGGGTGGTACTGATATGATAAGGTTTGTAATTGACACAAATGGAAAGTCTATAAATATTGATGTTCTAAAATCAACTGAGTTTTCATTTGATGAAGAGTCAAAGAGAGTAGTTTCATTACTAACGGATTGGATACCTGCATCAGATAAAGGCGTCAGGGTGAAAGCTTATCGGATTCAACCAATAACAATTGAATTAGAATAGCCTTTAAAAAAATCGCTAAATTTAGTAGTGAATAATACATTGCGATCCACACTTCAATTATTAAGATTTCATTTTTCGTTTTTTTTAATGCCGGTTTATTTTTTTGCATTAAGCCAGGTAAATCATATCAACCGGTTCAATGCAATATTGGTGTTTATAGTACTGCATTTATTAGTATATTTTTCTATTAATTGTTACAATAGTTATATGT
>CBIGQT010000437.1:0-3418 GCA_966191655.1 uncultured Ginsengibacter sp. | reverse complement strand
TATCCTGAGTTATAAAACTCAGGATAGCAGTACTTTTATAATTTGAATATACTAAAGTTAGCTGGGGGGCTTGGCCAGCTTATAAGCAATCCATGGAATGCTGTTGTGTTGGCGATTTGCTATGTAATGGTTAAATGGTTGTTTTTATATTTTATGTATAAGAAGAAAGTTTTCTTAAGAGTATAGATACGTTTTGTACCACTAAAATTAATATGGAGAATCCCACACATCATTTTTTTGCCATTCACGTGGCAACTAACCGTTAGAGTATACGAATATATATTGTAGTAATTATTATTTTAGTTTAAACCTAACGGTTATTTTTAACTGCTATTTACTAACGGTATATTAATTTTAAAACATTGTTGCGTTTATACTTAACAGTTATATAAACCGGAAGTAAAACATATTAAATGTTTCGTGAGGAGCGAAACATGGAATTAAGGGCGCTTGACTCTATTAAATTCGACTTTTTAAAATCTCTTCTCTGGTACTGGGAATAAGTTTAAATTACACTGCTGTGAATTAATAAAATTATGCCCTCCTCACGAGATAAAATAGAAGAACTTATCGGGATCAATAATGAACTTATTGAGCTTAATGATGAATTGGAAACTTATTTTAGAAATACAATTATTCCCCAACTATATATAGATGCCAGTTTGATATTGCAGAAATTTACGCCTCCTGCTATGAAACAGTTTAATCTGAAAGCGGGTGATATAGGGAAATCTATTACTGACGTTAAAGAGAATCTCCGGTTCCCAGGCATAATTGATAATATTCTTCAGGTAATTGAGAGTAATGAAATTCTTGAAAAAGAGATTCAAACCACTGATCTCAGATGGTACCAAATGAATGTTATACCATATCTGGAGCGAAAAAACCATAAAACAAATGGAGTAATTATAACATTTGTTGAAATCACAATGCGTATACATGATTTAAAGGATTTAGAAAAATTAATCGCCGATTATGAAACACTATTAGATACTATTTCTCATGACGTTAAAACTCCTGTTACCAGTTTAGTATTGGCTATTGAACTATTTAAAAATACCTCCCCTGAAAATCCAGAAGAGTTTCAAATGCTTTTTAAAGTTGTAGAAAATGCCATAAAGAAAATACAAAATCTTATTAATGAGCTTACTGATACCAGAAAACAGGCACATAAATATAAAGCTGAGGAACAACTTTTAAACTTTGAACATATTTTGGAAGATGTTCGCCTTACCCTTAACGATGATATCCGGGAGTCGAATGTAGTTATAAAATGTGAAGTCAATGTCTCAGAAATAACTTTTTCAAGGCGGAAATTGAGAAGCATAATTTATAACCTGGTAAAGAATGCAATTAAATTTAAGTCGCCTGAACGCCGCCCCGAAATTATTATCAAAACGGAACGGGAAGAAAATTTCATAATCATTTCTATAAAAGACAATGGAATTGGTATTGATGCGGGCAAGCATGATATTATATTTTCAAAATATTTTCGGGTGGAAAACGCCATTGAAGGATCTGGCATAGGATTATATTTAGTAAAAGAAATTGTAAATAATTCTGGTGGAAAAATTTTATTAAAAAGCGAACCCGGAAAAGGATCAGAATTTAAAGTTTTTTTAAAAGCAGACTAGGAATGTAATTTTAAGTTGACCAGTGGGATTACAATTCATGCTTAGTTTATTGAAAAATGTTTCACCATTTGAAAATCATTCGCTCCATTATGAAAAACCTTTCCATGAAATAGAAACAGGAAGGTTATAATGGCTGGCCGTTGGTTGGGAGACAAAAAAGGCTATCCTTTTTAGACAGCCTTTTCATATACGTGATTTGTTAGCTTTTCTTATGCTACTTTTTTCATAGCATTCGATAAATCAAAACTTACCCTGCTGGCGGTGCCTGCATTGAAAGTGATTACCTGCTCAATTGGGTTGTAACCCGAACAGGTAACGCTGAACGGATAGCTGCCTGCGGTTATGCGGCTGATGCGATAGTATCCTCTTTTATTGGTAGTGGCAAAATATTTCTGATCTGTTGAAATGATAGCAACACCTTCCACGGGCTGATTAAGTGCATTAACAATATATCCTGAAAGACTTGGCGAACCCTCGCCTTTGTGAGTTGCCACCTGGTTATCTTCAAAGACAATGAGTCTGTTAAGAACCTGTTTGTTTTCAGTACAATTATGCTTAGTTGTAGCTTTAATATGCTGCGCACGCAGATGTTATCAATCAATGGAACTTAACCTTCTGTTGTGAATAAAAAAGCAGTCGTTATAATACGGTTTTTATTGCGGCCATTTCTCTACTTTATTATTAACCGGTTTAACGGTGCGCAGGTAGGCATAAATATCTTTAAGCTCGTCATCCTTCATCTGGCAAAGTATCGTCCAGGGCATAATTGAATTATATTTTCCCGGCGCATAACTATAAGCCTTTGCATCCCGGTATGTTTTAAACTTAGCGAGGAATATTTCTTCCGTCCAGGCGCCAATGCCGGTAGCGGTGTCGGGCGTTAAATTGGCAGAGTTTACTTTAAAGTTCAACTTAGTTTCATTAAAAAGGCTTCCACCCGACAAATACACATCGTTTTTAAAATCCAATATTTTCCAATCAAATGGTGTATGGCAGCCACTGCAACCGGCTGCATTCACGAGATAAGCACCCATTTTTACTTTGTCATTTTCCGAAGGGAAGGGTATTTTTTCGGCGGTGTGTTTCACAATTAAATTATTATACAATGCAGCGATAACTCCGCCGGGGAACGCATCCGGGTGTTTTTTCGGTACACTATCCGGTATCGGCTTCAATGTGCGCAGGTAACCAATAATGCTATAGATATCTTCTTTCGGCATTTTTATATAATCCCTGTATGGCATCATCGGATAAAGCGTATCCCCGTCTTTTGTTATTCCCATTGTAATTGCCCGGGCTATTTCAGCATCTGTCCAGTTACCAAGCACAGCCGGAGTTATATTTCTTACATACACTCCCTTACTCACTTCTTCACCTCCTTTTCCTTCTGTGCCGGCAATCACGGGACCTGCAAACTTTGTAAAATCCCGGTCTGCATGGCAGTGCATACAGTTACACACTACATTAACAAGATATCTGCCCCTGTTGAGTTGTGCGGTGATGGAATCTTTTGCTTTATCTGTTGAAGTGGCTTTATTGGCTGGATTATTACAGGAAAAAGTTAGTAATGCAGCGGGGATTATAACGGCAAAGGCCGCATAGAAATGCAATCTTCTCATTGTATGATGTAAGGAGTTAAGAAATGAATAATTAAATATAAGGCAATATGTTTAACAAACAGATAAGTAAAAAAACTTTCCTGTAATTGCTAACAATAGAAGTATGATAAGCGGGAAGGTGGAGTGAGAATGATCTTAAAGAAACAGCAATCTATTTCCACGATT
>CBIGQT010000436.1:0-3421 GCA_966191655.1 uncultured Ginsengibacter sp. | reverse complement strand
CACGTACTTTTAAAAATTATTTTGCCATGATCGTATTTGTCATCAACATAATGTATAGTAATACCACTTTGCTTTTCTTTTGCTGCTAAAACAGCGCTGTGCACAGCATTTCCGTACATTCCTTTTCCGCCATACGCAGGTAGCAAGGCCGGATGAATATTGATGATTTTATGCGGAAAGGCCTCAATTAATATTTCCGGAATTTTCCATAAAAATCCTGCCAGCACAATAAAATCTATTTTTTGATTTTTTAATTCTGAAATATAACCTGTTAACCGGAAAAGTTCCTTTTCTATCAATAAAACCGGAATTCCTGAATTGGCTGCAATTTTTATAACGCCGGCATTGGGATTATTACAAACAATAAGGCTGATTTTTATTATCGCTGAGTTTTTAAAATAGTCTATAATTTTTTGTGCATTGCTTCCAGTTCCGGAAGCAAAGATTGCAATATGTTTTATTTCTTGTTTCATTGATGCCTGGCTACGCATTTTGTCCCGGATAATATCTATATGATTTTTATTTCAGCGTACTATCCTATAGAATTAAACCAGGTATTGTTTATAAGTTTTTTAGAATTACTTTCTGCGGGTTTAACAAAATATCAAAGGTGCATTTATTTAATTTTAAAATAGTTTATAAATTTCCAAATCTTTTATAAATATAAATGTCATACTATTGAAAATCATTATAAAAACCTTCTGAAAAGCCCGACAGATAAGGCTAAAAAAAAATTGAAAATGTTAACACTTTGTCAACATCCTGCCTTATTTTTGCAACCAACAAAGAAATTTTTCCATTATCAAGACAGGTCAAGTGTATGAACCAACTCACCAGGATTTTTCTTAAAATAACCGCTTCATTTTTTCTTATTACTTTAATCTCTTCCCAGGAATTTTTGTTTGCAGGAGATGGAGAAACTCTCTTCAAAGCTAATTGTCAAAGTTGTCACAAACCACTCGAGGCTTATGTAGGACCTGCGCTTAAAGGAGCAAGAGAAAGAGAGCCTTCTAAGGATTGGGTATACAAATGGGTTCATAATACCACCACCATGGTAAATACAGATCCGTATGCTATGAAATTGAAGGCAGAATTTGGAAACGTGGTAATGACTACATTTTCTGATTTGAAAAACGAAGATATTGATGCCATACTTGATTGGGCAGATAAATATCAAAAGCCTGGAGGAACTCCGGAAGGCCCGGTAACGGAACCGCAATCTGATAACTCTATTTTGTACGGACTCCTTACTTTAATATTAGCCGTTATAGGATTTGTTCTTTTGCAGGTAAATAGCAATCTTAAAAAACTTACTGATGAGAAAGACGGACTGAAACCTGCCACGCCGGTTCCATTTTATCGCAATAAAGCCTATTTGTTATTAGCAATAATTGTCCTGTTTTTATTTGGAGGATACTATTTGGTACAAGGAGCGATGGGCCTGGGCCGAATGCAGGGCTATCAGCCTGTTCAGCCTATTTATTATTCGCATAAAGTGCATGCCGGCGATAACCAGATAAGCTGTTTGTATTGCCATAGCGGGGCGCAGGATAGTAAGCATGCAAACATACCTTCTGTAAATGTTTGTATGAACTGCCACATGGCTGTAAAAGATTATGGAGGAAAACCTTTGACAAGAGAAGACGGAAGTGCAGTAAATGCCAATGCGGAAATTCAGAAACTATACCAATATGCCGGATGGAATCCGGATGCCAAAACATACGACAAACCAGGCAAGCCGATTGAATGGGTAAGAATACATAACCTTCCTGATTTCGTTTATTTTAACCATTCGCAACACGTAAAAGTAGGCCAGGTACACTGCCAGACCTGCCACGGCGAAATTCAGGGTATGGGCGAAGTAAAACAATTTGCCGATTTAAGTATGGGATGGTGTGTTAATTGCCACAGAACTACCAATGTTCAGTTTAATGACAGCCTGGGCCATGGTAACAAATTTTACAGCATTTACGAAAAATTTCACCAGGATATAAAAGAGGGTAAATATGATAGTGTAACGGTTGAAAAAATCGGTGGTACTGAATGTCAGAAATGTCATTATTAATACTTTTTGATCAGGATATAAAATCAAAGCAAATAATATAAAGTCTTTTAGTTTTTTGACTTTTAGAATTTTTCAAATAGAAATAAATGAGTGATAAAAATTATTGGCAAAATTTCGAAGAGCTTAATCAGAAGAAAGCTGAGCAACAGCAATTAAAAAATGAATTTAAAGAAGAGCTTCCTTTTGAAGATTTGACCAATGAAAATATTTTCAACGCTAAAACTCCGCGCAGAGATTTTTTGAAGTACATGGGTTTTAGTACGGCTGCGGCTGTGCTTGCAGCAAGTTGCGAAATGCCTGTTCGTAAAACCATTCCTTATTTACATAAGCCCGATGATATGCTTCCGGGTGTTCCCAATTATTATGCATCAACTTATATAAATGATGGCGATGCTGTTCCTGTTGTAGTTAAACAAAGGGAAGGAAGGCCAATAAAAATTGAAGGAAATGATCTCTCATCACTTACTAACGGAGGCACTTCAGCGCAATGTCAGTCTTCAGTTTTAGATTTATACGATACTACACGTCTGCGTTATCCACAGGCAAATGGCAAAGAAGCTACGTTCGAAGCAATTGATAAAATGGTTGCCAATGGAATGGCCGCAAATGCCGGCAAACCGGTTGTGTTGTTAACATCAACAATTACATCACCAAGTACCAAACAAATTATTTCAGAATTCCTGGCAAAATATGCGGGAAGCCGTCATGTTCAATATGATGCGGTTTCTTATAGTGGAATGATTTTGGCCAACCAGGCATCTTATGGTAAGAAAGCAATTCCTTCATATCATTTTGAAAAAGCAAAAGTAATTGTAAGTCTTGGAGCAGATTTTTTAACTACATGGCTTAGCCCGATTGTTTTTGCCAATCAATATTCTCAAAATCGCAGAATAGATGTGGAGAAACGTGCCATGAGTAAACACTACCAGTTTGAAAGCCATTATAGTATTACCGGCGCAAGTGCTGATGAACGCTACTTACATAAACCTTCAGAAACAGGCGCAGTAGCACTTGCCCTTCTGGGTGCAGTGGGCGGCGGAACCTCTTCCGGTATTTCAGGAAAAGCCGCTGAGGGAATCAAAAAAGCGGGAGCAGAGCTTTTAGCTAATAAAGGTGCAGCCCTTGTTGTTTGCGGAAGCAACGATCCCAATATTCAAATAATTGTAAATGCAATAAATGAAGCTATTGGAGCTGGTGGTAACACAATTGACTGGAATTCTACGGTTAACTACCGCCAGGGGATAGACGCAGATATGGTTACTCTTACCGAAGACCTTAATGCCGGAAATGTCGGTGTATTATTGGTTTACGGCGCCAATCCTGCATATAGTTTTTTTAGTGCCGATAAATTTATTG
>CBIGQT010000435.1:0-3427 GCA_966191655.1 uncultured Ginsengibacter sp. | reverse complement strand
TGGTATTTTCCAACTGCATCAGGGAAAATGGGTAGCAGCCAGCGAAGCATTCCAAATATTCCCATCTTAACCATTATTCCACTTAAAACCATTACCGAAGAATTGGGAGACTGTTCGTATAAATCAGGCTGCCACGAATGAAAAGGAAAGATCGGCATCTTAACTGCAAATGCTAAAAAGAATAACCAGAATAAGCCATTTTGTTCATTGACAGTTAAAGTGGCATTATAGAAAGATTTCAGGTAAAATGAATGTTCAGAAAATATTGAAACACCGGGAGTATGCAGATAAATGTAGATAATGCCTATCAGCATAAGCAGGGAACTTACAAAGGTGTAAACAAAAAATTTAAATGTTACCCTTATCCTGAACTCTCCTCCCCACCTGCTGCATAAAAAATACATAGGGATTAATGCCAGTTCCCAAAAGAAGTAAAATACCAATGCATCTGTGGCAACAAACACTCCGGTAATACCCGCCTGCGTTAACAACATCAGGCCATAATATACATTTGCATTGGCGTACTCACGTTTATGCGCAGCCGCAAAAATAAGCGGGAAACTAAATGCGGTTAAAAAAGTCAGTAAAAAGCCCATGCCATCCAGCCCCACACTAAAGCTCGCTCCCACATAAGGCATCCACACATAACTTACATTATTATAAGCTAAATATTCCTGGTGATGAGCTATATCGGAATAGAATAAACTAATTACAGATATTGCAAGAGTTAATAACGAAGAAAGAAGTGCAAAAGTTTTTACAGTTTTTTCATTCTTTACATAATAATGCCTGTGAGCAAAGGAATCCAAAGCAATAATTCGGGAAACGTATAGTAAGTACCCAGCATTAATTTTATTTTGTAAACAATTGAATAATTAAAAACAACAACAATCCTGCAACCATCAATAATATATAACTTCCCACAAACCCGCTTTGTAATAATCTTATTTGCCGGCTACTATAATTGATGCCTTTTCCTACACCATTCACCAATGCATCAATGCCCGATTTTTCAACAACATTGCTTAAAAACCCGGACAATGCTTTAAACGGCTTTACAATAATAAAATCATAAAACTCATCCACATAAAATTTATTCTGAATAGCTTTTGAAAAAGCGCCTTCCCGTTTTATTGTTCCATCAAAATTCTTATACTTATTCCATGCCCGGATACAAACAATTATTATAAGAACGGTCGACACCCCGATTAATATAATTTCAGTTTGAGAAGATGTCGTCTGCGATATTAGAATTTTATTTGAATCTGAAAAGACGGGAGATAAAAAATCTCCAAGCTTATTTCCATTCTTTATAAATATTTCCGGAATACCAACTAATCCTCCAATAACAGAGAGAACCGCAAGGCAAACAAGCGGAAACGTCATGGCTCGGGGACTTTCATGCAAATGATGCAACTGTTCTTCTGTGCCGCGAAACTTTCCTGCAAAAGTTAAAGACAATAAACGAAACATATAAAATGCTGTAAGCAATGCACCACCAACTCCAATAATGTATAGTAAAGGATTAACCGAAAATGCAGCTGCTAAAATTTCATCTTTAGAAAAGAATCCTGAGAAAGGTGGTATACCTGCAATTGCCAAACAGGCAATAAAAAAAGTAACATAGGTGATCTTCATTTTTTTGCCAAGTCCGCCCATTTTATTAATATCCTGTTCACCGCCCATAGCATGTATTACAGAACCTGCTCCCAGGAACAAAAGCGCTTTAAAAAATGCATGCGTCATTACATGAAACACGGCTGCAGAATAAGCACCAACACCAAGACCGAGAAACATATATCCTAACTGGCTCACTGTAGAATAAGCCAATACTTTTTTAATATCGTTTTGTTTTAAAGCAATTACAGCGGCAAAAATAGCTGTAGATAATCCAATGATTGCAACAAACATCATTGTTAATGGCGACATGGAATAAATAATATTGCTGCGTGCAACCATATAAATACCTGCTGTTACCATCGTAGCTGCATGTATTAAAGCAGACACAGGCGTTGGACCAGCCATCGCATCAGGTAACCATGTGTATAAAGGAATTTGTGCGCTCTTACCCATTGCGCCAACAAAAAGCAACAGGCTTATTCCTGTAAGTACAACAGAACCTTTTGTAGTGATGATAGATAATATACCGGTTTGAGCATCAAAAAGATTACGATAAGAAGTTGTTCCAAAAGTATTGATAAGCCAAAAAATTCCAAGAATGAATCCAAGATCACCAATACGGTTCATGATAAATGCTTTTTTAGCAGCATTGTTATAATCATTGTTTTTAAACCAAAAGCCTATTAATAAATAAGAACAAAGGCCAACGCCTTCCCAACCCATAAACATAATTACGTAATTGCCTCCCATTACCAGCAGCAACATGGAGAATACAAAGAGGTTTAAAAAAGAAAAATATCGTGCATAATTGCTGTTGTCTTCATCTTTCATGTATGATGTTGAATATACATGAATCAAAAAACCAACGCCTGTGATGATTAAAAGAAATATTGATGTAAGCTGATCTATTTGAAACTCGAAAGGAATACTGAGCTTTGGAATATCTATGAAAGAAAAATAATTGATTTGTTGTGGAACGAAACCTTCTTTGGAAACATTGATGAATACAATAGTGCTAAGACAAAAAGAAATAAATATTACACCACTTCCGATAATTGCCGTTATTGATTTTGGAATAACCTTTCTTCCAAGCCCGTTTATCAAAAAGCCGAGAAGAGGCAATAAAGGGATTAAATAAGCTTCATCAAATATATTCATCATAAATACAGCCGGTATAAAATGAAAAAGAAACTAAAATTTTATCTATGCTGGTTTAGTTTTTAAGCCTGTTTAAAAAATTAATATCAATAGATTTTGTATTGCGATACATCATTACAATTATTGCCAACCCAACACTTACCTCCGCAGCGGCAACAATCATAATAAAGAAAACAAATATCTGCGCATTAATTGCCGACGCAGCATTTGGCATAGCGCCACCAACATGCATTTTAGAAAACGCCACTAATAATAAATTCACTGAATTAAGCATTAATTCAATACACATAAATACAATGATTGAATTACGGCGTGTAAGGGCACCTGCAACGCCAATGCAAAACAAAGCAATTGATAAAAATATATACCATTTAATTTCCATACTTAAGCTCTTTGTTCTTTTTCTTTTTTACCTATGACCACTGCACCTATCATGGCGCTCAGAAATAATACACTGCTTATTTCGAACGGAACAACATAATCAGTAAATAAAGTTCTTCCAAGAAATTTGATAAGCCCAACACCACTGCCAACACCCATTTCAATATTACGATCAGATGCATGGGACAAAGCGGATACCCGCACTATTAACAGACACAAACCTGCAATTAATCCTGCCACCTTTAAATAAATATTTTTGGGAATTTCC
>CBIGQT010000434.1:0-3439 GCA_966191655.1 uncultured Ginsengibacter sp. | reverse complement strand
ATCATTGCAGCGGCTCCTGTTGTGTCAATTACCCCTTTGCCGGTGGTATCGGTCGGGCTACTATTAAACCAATCATCGCTTCCTGTTTGAACGACATTCTTGTAAAAATTGGCATCTAAATCACCTTCAACTCCAAAGTTCGCTTTTATTGTTGCAGTTGTAATTTGTGCTTCTGAAAGATTCATGTAGCCTATTAACAAAAGAGAAAGTAAAATTGATTTCATAGGATTGTTTTTGCTTTAACGAAAAGGTAATACGCCGCAAATGGGAATGTTACCAATAAATGGGTCTTTTAAATTCTAATACTGCACAATATGAACCATCTCCACATAATTTTTTTATAAAATACAGATTTGGTAATGCATACAAAATAATATAAACTAAGGGCATAATACAACGGGTTTTTGCTAAGGTTTAGAGGTATATAATTTTACGGGTTTATATAATTTTCTCGCGTATGAATACTTAGTAAAAAAGACAGTAGACAGTTATTCCAGACGCAAGTTATTTCTTTGGGAGATAGCAAATTAATTTATATTAATTATGTATAAATTTGATAATCATATTTTTAGGGTATTTATTTAAATTTTTGGTTTATATTATTTGTAAATAAGAATAAGTAAGATATCTCCAGGTTTTGACAAGTTTTAAATAGTCATCAATTCAACTATCTTTGCACCCCTAAAAACAGGATAAATAAAAAATGACTGATTTATCAAAGTTTGATCCCAATTGCGTAGGCAATCCCAACAACAATATTTTTGGCCTTCCATTTAATGAAGAAGATGCTGCGGTTGTGTTGCTGCCCGTGCCCTGGGAAGTTACCGTAAGCTACATTGCAGGTACAGCAAGAGCTGCGGAGCATATATATAAGGCAAGCCTGCAGGTAGATCTTATTGACAGCGATGTAAAAGAGGGATGGAAGCAGGGATTTTATATGCGTGACATAGATAAAAAAGTTTTAATGAAAAGCGATTATCTCCGCAAAGAGGCTGAACTCTTCATTAATTATATTTGCCAGGGAGATGAGGTAGCAGATAGCAAGTTTATGTGTAAAATTCTAAAGGAAATAAATGAAGGAAGCGAATTTTTAAATAACTGGGTATATGAGCAAACCAAAGAATTGCTTGATCAGGATAAACTGGTAGGTGTTATTGGCGGCGATCACAGCACTCCATTGGGATTTTTTAAAGCGATAGCGGAAAAGCATGGCGATTTTGGAATTCTGCAAATTGATGCCCATTGCGATCTTCGCGAAGCTTATGAAAATTTCAAATATTCGCATGCGTCTATAATGTATAATGCTCTGGAAGAAATTCCGGAGTTAATAAAGTTGGTGCAGGTTGGTATCAGGGATTATTCGCCGCTGGAGTATGATTATATTAAAAACAGTAACGAAAGAGTAGTTACTTATTTTGATAAATATATAAAAGAACAAATTTTTGAAGGAGCTTCCTGGAAGCAAATTGTAGATGATATTGTAAGTAAACTTCCGCAAAAAGTATATATCAGTTTTGATATCGACGGACTCGATCCCAAATTATGTCCTCACACCGGAACTCCCGTACAGGGCGGTTTTGAAGCCGAACAAATTTTTTATCTCTTTAAAAAAGTCTTAGAAAGCGGAAGACAGCTTTTAGGTTTCGATCTTAATGAAGTTGGCATCAGCCCCAATGAATGGGATGAAAATGTTGGAGCAAGAGTACTCTTCAAATTATGTAATTTACTGGTAGCACAAAAAATTAATGCTCATGCAACAGTTTGAGTCCGGTAGCTACCAGATTGTTCTAAAAAATTATAAGATAAAATCATACCGTTTTATTGCTTTACTCATTGTGTTTTCTAATCTGGCAGTTTTTCTTTTTTTATTATTTTTAGATAAATATTTTTATGACGCTGCAGCCTCTTTATTTTTAATTGCAGTGTATTGCCTGTATCGTTTTTATATTGCGAAAAAAAATAGATCCGGTTTTTACATGGATGTGGTTTCCTTTTTTATTCTGGCAGGGTGTTGGGTTGCGCTGCATAATTATGTAATAGTTGCCGTATGTGGATTGATGGGTATATTGTATTATTTTTCTTTGCAAAAATTACTGTTTGTTTTTAATAATGCTTCAGTAAAAAAGATGAATTTTCCGTCATCAGAATATCAGTGGAGCGGGTTTAGCAATGTAATGTTGCGTGATAACATTCTTACACTCGACTTCAATAATAATAAATTAATTCAATGCGAAATTGAAAATGATATCAATGAAGTTGAATTTAATGAATTTGCGCAGCAACAAATATTGAAATATTCCCACCCGGAAGAGAACTTATATTTAAATTAAGAACCCGTTTGAAACATAGCCCTTACATATTATTTTCTGATGGGGAAGGAAAGGCGTGGGATTGGGATTGATGTAAATACAGGCGAAATGCGCCTTTGTGAGAAAGGATGGGCTGTGGCAGCTTTTATTCCTCCGGCATATACAGGCACGTATCTTTCCGCTTATGAAACCATGCCGGATGCAGAAACGCTTCCTTTGTTCTGTTATACGGCTGCCGGTTGGTACCAGGAAAAATTTTATGTTCCTGCAGTTCGTATTGAAAATGATATACGGCAGGAGAGCGCCGGTTTTGATGAGGAACGAATTGAAGCAGGCGTAAAAGAATACTTATCTGCGTATAAGCATAACCGTTTGGTTCAGCATTTGGCAAACAATTGTTGTTTAACCTATCATTGTCCTGCCGCAAGAAATTATTTTATGGGAAGATGGGAATGTCCGGTTCCCAGTTCACCGGCCTGCAATGCCAATTGTATTGGATGTATTTCTTTTCAGCCACAGGAAGAAACAATCGTTTCTACACAAGACCGGCTGACATTTAAACCTACGGCAGAAGAGATAATTGAATATACGGTTCCTCATTTAGAGACTGCTCCGTTTCCAATTGTAAGCTTTGGACAAGGTTGCGAAGGCGAGCCTCTTTTAATGTGGCAAACTATTAAAGAATCTATTATAGAAATAAGGAAGCATACGCAAAAGGGAAGTATTAATATTAATACTAACGGCAGCGACCCTAAAGCTGTGAAAGCCCTATGTGAAGCAGGTTTGAACAGTATTCGCGTCAGTACTAATTCTGCCAGGGAAAAAATTTATACACCTTATTACCGCCCTAACAATTATGAGTTTGATGATATTGTAGAAAGCCTGAAAGTTGTAACTAACTATAATGGATGGACGAGTATTAATTATTTTGTTTTCCCCGGCATGACGGATAGTGTTGAAGAATATGAAGCCTTAAGGAAACTGATACAAACAACAGGATTAAAAATGATTCAATGGCGCAATTTTAATATTGATCCTGATTGGTATTTAGGAAAAATTGGTGTAACCGAAACCGGTGAATGTATTGGAATAAAACAAATGATGGATTTAATACACGAAGAATTTCCTGA
>CBIGQT010000433.1:0-3443 GCA_966191655.1 uncultured Ginsengibacter sp. | reverse complement strand
CGATGAGGGATCATTATCCTTATGTTCGTAGTGAATGAATTTCCCTGTTTTTTGATCCAGCCGGTCAAGTCCCGCATTGGTGCCCAGCCAAACAGTTCCCAAATGATCAATCAATATATTGTATATTTCTTTTCTAAGGGCTTTCGTAGGAGGATATCGGAAATGAATAAATTTTCCTGTAGAGGGATCAAATTTATCAACACCTCTTGCGGCATCAACCCAGATACCACCGGTTGAGTCTGTAGCAATACATTCATAATTTACGCCATCAATGGAATTAGTGTCTAATGGATCATTTCGATATGTTTTCATTCTATATCCATCAAACCGGATGAGGCATCTGTTGGTTTGGTCAACAAACCACATGTATCCCCATTTATCCTGCGTAATTCCGTTTATTTTTCCAAGTGAAATACCATTATTGCCGGAAACAAGATTAAAATCAAGCTGTATATTTTGCGCAGTGCTTCTTATTGAAAATAAGAACAGGATAGTAAAAACGTATGTGCGATAACATGATTTCATAATAAGGAAATACCGTTTAATAATGTTTTGGTTAGTCTATATTTAATACCTTGGCTTTTTAGAAACCAGACATCTCGAATCACCTTTTTATCCTGCAAAGTTATCTTTCAGTTTGAACCAGGACGAAGTATTGACTGGAGAATAACATTGGGCAATTATAATGTACTGTTTTTTTTTGGATGAATAATGTTTTTTAGTTGAATTAATCGTACTAAAAAAAATTTACAGGTTAATAGATAAATCCTGCGAAAGGTTTACAGGATGATGGAATTGTAATAAAACTTTTGAAATCCTAACCCTGATAAAAACCTAATGACTTTTTTGGGTTAAATATTAATCTTTCTTAAAACCGCTTTATATAGGATGAAGTTGTTAGCAGTTGCCGATGTCTTTGGATAAAATTTAAAAATCTTAAGTCACTAGACTTATGGCCTCTTTAAAAATGATTGGACGTCAACAACTTCAAGTCTGTCTGAATTTACGGTATCTGCCTGAGTTAATAGTTGCTTGCAATAAAAGACTGTCTTTTGCTTATCGTTCAATTTTTGTGATGGTATTACTGCGCCATACAGACTGTTAAAGCGATTTGGACTTTTCTGAAGTACCATTTCATATGCATTTAAAGCCTCTTCATTTTCCTTTGCCTGCAGTAACATGTCACCCAACAATTCCCTGGCAGGAAGTACTTCTCCGGGAGTTACAGGATGTTTTTCTGTACTATCTTCCATGTCGGCAGCAAGCTTCATTATATTTAAAGCGTTGGTTTTGTTTGCGGATTCAAATTGTATCCAGGCCTCGCCGGTCTTTATCTGAATTTCAACTTCCTTGGATTTATAAAAATCTTTTTGCGTTACAAGCGTATCGCGGAGGTGGTTTAATTTTATCAACTCCAATTTTGCCTCATCCAAATTTCCGATATGAGCAGCACCCAGCAAACGTGTGAAATGAATAATCGCTTCCTGCCATGGAAATCGGTTCCAGGAAATATTTGCAGGGGGTATTTGCAACGCAGCTGCCTCTTTCCATTTCTTATTTTCAAGAACATAACGTGAAGGGATAGCAGCAAAAGCATAAGCCACTTTAAAATCGGCAGGGTAAACGGCGGTTATCGTTTTTAAATATTTTACCTGTTCTTCAGCGAGCTTATTGTCACCTTTCTGCAGGTAAGCGTAAACAAGATAATCCAGTGCGTGAAGCTCTTCGTCCCAATGACCAGGTATGTCCGCTGATACGGCATAACATTGAGCTGCGGCAATAGATTTTAGATTTGAATGTATGGATTCATCCCAAAGCCCAAGCCTTGTAAAAATGTGTGATGGCATGTGCAGCGCATGTGCAGAAGAAGGGGCAACTTCGGCATATCTTTTTGCCGCGGGCAACCCAAGAATAGCCAGCCCGGGATAATCGTATGTATGAATGAGATAATGAATGACACCCGGGTGATTAGGCTCTATCGCATACAGCGCACTTAGTATTGCAGCCGCTTTTTTTTGATTTGAATATGTTTTATCCCTCGGATCTGCTGCTGCATCTAATGCGAGGGCATAGAATATAGCGGCTTCGTGGTCATCAGGATATTTAATATGTAGTTGCTCCATTGCTTTTTCAAAATAGATACATCGGGTATGATGGTCAGTTTTATCCCAATCTGTATAAAATAATCCAAGGGCATTAATATAACCGGATTCTCTTGCTGATGTTCCTCTGATGTATTTTGCAATGTCTATCGCTTTGGATCCTTTTTGAAGTTCGGCTTCAGTAGGTGGCGTCCACAGCGCATGAAAATTGCACATGGCAACACCCCAATAGGCCATGGCACATTCTGGTGTTTCGTCAATAATTTTTGCAAATACTTTTTCAGATTCGTCATACTCAAAAGAATGAAGCAATTCTACAGCAAGGTTAAAATCCTTCTTCGCTTTTTCATCGCAGGTCATTTCAAAGTCAACCGATCCAAATTGTGCGTCTGGCGGTCCGCAGGAAATAACATCTCCCCTTTTTAAATTTAATTGCTTAATAACGATTTCAGATGGGGACAGATTTTTGCTCCTGCATGATAGCATTATAACTGACAATAAAAATATTGGTATCAATATTCGGAAATGCTTCATGTTACCGAAAGTTTATACAAGTTACTGCTGACGGCCACGCATTTATGCAGGCCTGGAATTAGAATTCCTTCTGCCGGAACCGTTGTCAAATTTATAATTAAAAGCTCATTGTTATTACTATCGCCTAACAAAGTTCCTTCAGCCCGGGACTGTTGCTGAAGCATGCAAAAGCTCATTGTTTATTCTATAGCCGGGTGTTATTTGTCTGCCGAAACCGAAGTTGATTAGCGAACAAAAAGTTGAGAATATGTTCGTCGCCCCCCGATGATGCAAAACCTCGCTGTTGGCTGCATGTCCCTGCGTCAATTTGAAATTCAACTATCAACGGGAGTTCATTAAGCTATTGCACTTTTCCATTTCTTCAGCCTGAATGAAAGAATAATCCTGAACACTCCTGCAAAAATAAATGACAGTCCGGTCCATGCAATTATATTCGCAACTCCAAAAGCGGGAACCGCTAATATCATAAAAGCAAAGAAAATAATTCCTATTGCAAAAAGTAAAAACCAGCCCCAGTTCGGATCGCCGTGGGATTTTATGTCGAATGAAAACCCAATAGCAGAAAAACCGCGGAATAACAGCCAGAAGCCAAGAACAAACGGCAATATTGCCATGGTAACACCAGGATATGTCAACAGGTAAGTTCCGATCATTATGTCAAGTAATCCGCTTGCTAATGTCCAACCCCAGCCCTCCAGCGATTTACGGGCTGATATTGCAAATACTGTTTCGAAGAATCCGATGGTGAGAATACTTGCTCCAAATAGAATGCTTAAAGATATATAAGCTGTGACAGGTGAAGCAAAA
>CBIGQT010000432.1:0-3449 GCA_966191655.1 uncultured Ginsengibacter sp. | reverse complement strand
TGATAAAACATCCTGGTATATTGGCTCACCCGCTGCGCCTGATTCTTTTGTTCGATCTAATACTGCTATTGATTTTACAGATGGAGGTAAGGCTTTTATCAAATGTTCCAAAGAAAACGGCCTGTATAAGCGAACAGTAATTACACCGGTTTTTTCGCCGGCAGCATTTAATTTGTTTACTGTTTCGGCAACTGTTTCGCTGCCAGAACTCATAATGATGGTTACCCGTTCTGCATCGGGAGCGCCTGTGTATTGAAACAATTCATATTTTCTTCCCGTTAGTTTTTTAAAATCATTCATCACTTCTTCCATAATGCCGGGCAGGTTATCGTAAAATGAATTTACTGTTTCTCTTGCCTGGAAATATACATCAGGGTTTTGTGCAGTACCTCTTACGAACGGATGTTCAGGATTCAATCCTCTCTTGCGATGTGCAATAACCATTTCGTCCGGCACCATTGATCGTATCTGTTCATCGCTTAGCATTTCAAGTTTATTTACTTCATGCGAAGTGCGGAACCCATCAAAAAAATGAATAAACGGTATTCTTGATTCTAATGAAGCAACCTGTGCTATTAATGCAAAATCATGCGCTTCCTGTACACTGGCAGAACCTAAGATGGCAAAACCGGTGGTTCTTGCGGCCATCACATCCTGGTGATCACCAAAGATTGATAACGCTTGTGAAGCCAGTGAACGTGCTGCAACGTGAAACACAGCAGGGGTGAGTTCTCCTGCAATTTTGTACATGTTGGGTAACATTAGCATTAAACCCTGCGATGCAGTAAATGTTGTTGTGAGCGAGCCGGTTTGCAATGCACCGTGCACGGTACCTGCAGCGCCACCTTCACTTTGCATTTCCATCACTTCGGGAATGTTTCCCCAAATATTTTTTGTTCCTTTAGAAGCCCATTCGTCAGCAAGCTCGGCCATCGTAGACGAAGGTGTGATCGGATAGATGGCACAAACTTCGTTTACCCTATAAGCAACATACGCTGCCGCTTCATTTCCGTCTATTGTTGATATTAATTTTTTATTACTTGACATTACTTGTTGAATTAACTGGTTCTGGAATCATTTCAATGGCATGGCAGGGACATTGTTCATAACAAACGGCACAACCAGTGCATGCATCATAATTAAATTTATAACGGTTACCCTTTCCTAATTTAATAATGGCATCTTCGGGGCATGCGCCGAAGCATCCATCGCATTCGAAACAATTACCGCAGCTAAGACACCGTTGGGCTTCAAATCTTGCTTCCGATTGAGACAGTCCTGCTACCACCTCATCAAAACTTTTTATGGCTACTTCGGGCGCCAGTTTATTCTGTTCCTTTTGTGGGGCATCTGTTTGATACCACATGTGCAGTTTCCGATAGCTGGCAGTAGGATGTTTGTCGGACTTTATATAAGTTTCGTTAGATAAATAACTATTAATAAAACGGGCTGCTTTTTTTCCATGACCGATAGCAATAGTGGAGCTCCTGTTCTCGCCAGGGAGCGTATCGCCTCCGGCGAAAATTCCATCATAACCTGTCATTCGCTTCGCGTCTATGGTTATGGTTCCATCATCATTAATTGCAATGCCGGAAACGGAACGCAGGAAATTAGAATCTGATTCCTGTTTATTGGCATTTATTAAAACATCTGCACTAACAGTCTCAAACTCTCCCGTGCCCACTGCTATTCCCTTTTCCACTTTCGTCTTCTCAAGCGTAATTGTCTTATTGCTAATTGAACTGATACTTCTTAAGATTTCTACGTCTACGCCTTCTGCCAAAGCATCTTCTGTTTCATAATCGTAAGCAGGCATCATTTTTTTATCTCCGGGGAAATAAACAGCTACTTGTGAATTGAGCCTTTTAACAATACGGGCGATATATAAAGCGAGTTTTCCGCCACCGTAAATAACCACTTTTTTATGAGCGTAGGGAGATGTGTATGATTCTAATTCCTTAAAAAAAGAAAATGCATCGGTGATGTAAATTGAATTGTCGTGCCGAAATTCTTCTTCCCGTATGTGTTGAGCTCCTATCGCCAGATAAACCGCATCAAAATTGCCGATCTTTTTATCAATCAACACGTCAGTTACTTTGTAATTCAATTTGATTTTTATTCCTAATCTTACCAATCGATCAATTTCAGCTTCCAGGATCTCTTTTGGTAAACGATAATCGGGAACGCCTGACCATAGAAGGCCTCCGGCATGGCTGCCTGCCTCATAAATTTCAACGGTGTGACCCATGCGGAGCAAATGATAGGCTGCAGATAAACCCGATGGCCCCGCCCCAACAATTAAAACCCTTTTCCCTGTTTTATAGGATAAAAACTGGATGGGCCATTTTTGTTTTATGGCTTCGTCGCCGATATATCTTTCAACTGCATGAATATTAACTGTTGTATCGATATGTGTGCGATTGCAGCCTGTTTCACAAGGCTTCACACAAACGCGACCCATAATAGCAGGAAAAGGATTGTCTTCTACCAGCACCTGAAATGCTTCTAAATAATTGCCAGCCTGCGCATGAGCCATCCATGCCTGTATATTTTCCCCGGCCGGACAAGCACTGTTACAGGGCGGCATAAAATCAACATACACTGGTCGGTGGAATCGCTTTGGGCCGGTACCCTCAGCATGAATCGTGAGGTCGACCGGTTTAGTAATATCAAACATATTCCTGATAATTTTTACAGAATGAAATTATAACATGGCTATAAAGCATGCCATTAAACCATTGGCAAAGTAGAATTAAAACCTATCGGAAACGATGATATTCTTCAATTGAAATTATGATAGGTATCATGGTACGCTATGCAGAAAAATTGCCTTGATTTATTGTGAGATTAATCCCACAGAGGCCTAAGATCACGAAGCAATATTCTTTGGTTCCTCGTGGCCCTGTTTGCCGACAGACAAGTTTGGGGGAACAGTGATTAAGACATTATAAACTTGACATGATACCATCAAGGTGAATTACTTTTTCATTTCGACTTTATTGCAAAGGCCTTCATTGGAGCATCATTCACTGCAGATAATAAAATCTTTTGTTTACCAACATTTATAATCTTCAGATCTTTTACATCTCCATCTATTATTAAGCCACTCAATACCGGCGAAACAGGCGTAAACTGACCTTTTCCATTACCGGTTAGAAGCAATCCGTAAGAAGCATCATAACGCCCTGTCATTACGTTTGCCTGGTATTCATTTCCCGCAAGAATAATATCGTTTATTCCATCGCCATTCACATCCGTACAAACAATTGCATTAACCGGCGCTTCCTGTGCTATCATTGGAAAAGGATGAAAAGTAAATTGTCCTTTTCCGTTATTTTCAAAGTAACCACTTCTTGCTTCGCTGCATTTAAGAACCATGGCGCTATCCATCATTTCTTTTGTAAATATCTCATCCATTGTTGCTTTTGCATAAGAGCTATTTTGCTCAA
>CBIGQT010000431.1:0-3449 GCA_966191655.1 uncultured Ginsengibacter sp. | reverse complement strand
CAAGTGAATTTGTTTTAACTCCAGGGTATTCTTCAAAAAATTCTAACGCTAATTATAAAAATAATTCTGAAAGTGGTAGCAGTAATAATTTTGTTTTGGGTGCCAGCGGGCTTTTAATTTCCTCACCTTCGCCCGACCGGCCAATAAAAAGTTTCACCTTTGCAATAGGAGCCAACAGGATTGCGGATTTTAATAAACACATTTATTATAAAGGATCCAACTCATCAAGCTCCTATTCAGAAAAATATCTGGAAGATTTAGTAAATAATAATGTTACTGATCCCAATTCCGCATCTACAGATTATCCGTATGGAGCCAGCCAGGCTTTCAATACTTATTTGATTGACACCCTTGCAGCGTCTGATGGTTCTGTTACAGGATACAGAAGCCAGGCTAATCCTAATTTTGGCTTAACACAGGAAAATACGATTAATACCTCAGGTGGTATTACAGATATTTCAGCCGGAGTCGGGCTTGATTTAAAAGAAAAATTATTTTTTGGAGCAACGCTTAGTTTTCCTTTTTTAAACTACAACCGTGATGCTCATTATAAAGAAACTGATGAGTCCGGTAATGCTAATAATAATTTCAATTATTTTGAATCGAATGAAACTTTAAATACAAAAGGAATAGGAATTAATGCAAACCTGGGTGTTATATATAAACCAACTGAAGATGTGCGGCTTGGGCTTTCCTTCTTCACTCCTACTTCTTATGCGCTTACTGATGAATATTCTGCGGAAGTTGTAACTGATCTTGAAGGATATGGCGGCGCAGGAATAAAAAGACAAAGTTCATTTGATTTAAATAATGGTCAATCGCTGGAAACGAAGTACACTTTAGTTACACCGCTTAAACTTATTGTGAGTGGTTCTTATGTTTTTCGTGAAGCATCAGATGTAAAACAACAACGTGGATTTGTTACCGCAGATATTGAGTATGTTAATTACAAAGGCGCTTCTTTTAAACCTGAAGATAAAACCGATGCTGCATCGAAAGATTACTATTCATTATTGAGTGATGCCATTGATAATACGTATAAAAATACATTCAACGCAAGAATAGGTGGCGAACTAAAATTCAATACTTATATGTTCAGGTTAGGCGGAGCTTATTATGGCAATCCTTATCAAAATGAAACGGCAGGTATTTACAAAGTGAGCGGTGGCCTGGGTTACAGGAACAAAGGAATTTTCATTGATCTTACTTATGTATATACAATGTCAAAAGACATTAACTATCCATACTTATTGCAGGATAAACCGAACGCACCTGCAACGATAAAAACTACCGGAGGAAATATTATAGCAACGATTGGATTTAAGATATAACATTTTATAAAAAAAATTACAGAACTCTCTTTATTCGGTAAAAGTTTTACTAAAATATAGTAATGAATCATTAACCATTAAATTTCTTAAACCACGTAATCTGTCTTTTTGCAAAATGCCTCGTATTTTTCTTAATGTCCTCAATCGCCTGGTCTAAAGAAATTCGTTCTTCCATAAAATCAAACAGCTCTTTGTAACCTACTGTTTGCAATGCATTCAAATGCCGGTATGGAAAAAGGCTTTCCGCTTCTTTCAACAGACCGGAGTTCATCATTTCATTCACACGATTATTTATTCTTTCATACAATTCATTCCTTGGAATTTCCAAATTGACTTTTTTTATTTCAAAATCTCTTTTGATTTTGTTGCCCGAATGAAAATCAAGAATAGAATTACCTGTGGATAATTTTACCTCTAATGCCCGTATCATTCTTTGCGGATTTTGCATTTCTCCGGAAGCAAAGTAGCCCATCTCACTTTTTTCAATTTCCTTTTGAAGCCATTCAATTCCATTTTTTTTATAAGCATGGTTAATTTCACTACGTATGTTTTCATTTATCAGAGGAATATCATCAACGCCTTCACAAAAAGCTTTTATATAAAGCCCTGTTCCGCCTACCATAATGGCAACATCATTTGTAACAAATATTTTTTGAACGGCATCAAGGGCATAATTTTCAAATACTTTTACATTAACTTCATCATTTATCGAATGAGTATTAATAAAGTAATGATGTATTCTGTTAAGTTGGTCCGGCGAAGGTTTAGCCACACCAATATTTAATTCCTTATAACATTGACGGCTATCCGCAGAAATAATTTTTGTATGATACTTTTGGGCGAGTTCAATTCCATAATCTGTTTTCCCAACAGCGGTAGGTCCTGATACTATGATGCAGGTTTTACTATTCATTGAATGCTTGGGTTTGTACAGAACCCGGCAATTAAATTTAAATTTCTTCCGGGGTATTTTCTTCTACATCTTCATCCGCTTCTGTTTCAGTATCAGCTTCACCTTCTTCGCCGAATCCATCCGGCATAACAGTACTATTCAAATCATATTTTTCTTCTATCTCTGCAAGCTTTTCATTAATAATACCTTTAGTTCCATATTGGCTTGGCCCTATTCCTTCGCTTCTTATGCAGGATGGATACGTAATTTTATTATCTTCTTCTTTATTTACATTAATAAGCTCAACCATAAATGTCCAGTTTTTATGGAAATCATATGCATAAATAAATTTCTGGTTGGGATCCCGTATTTCTGAACCTATTGTGCAATCTTTCATTAGTAAGGGCTCTGCTACGTATTTCTTATCATATTTCTCAAGCGTAATCTCTTTTCCCCGCTGCCATTTATCATTGCTTCTATAGAAAGTTGCATTATGTTTATTATCAAATTCAAAGCATTTTAAAATAACGCTATGCAATTCTAAAAAAGATTGATCATGCCTGATAACAACATCCCTATAAACACTGTCATCATCTTCCCAATATATCCTGAATTTTAATATTGCCATATCACGAAATTAAGAATTAGTCATCAATAAAAACATACTAAAAGTCTTTCGGTAGTTCTTTTAATTATTAATCCTTTTTCGTATACCCAATTCATTTGCCTTCTTTTCCATGAATGCAAATGCCGCATTAAATTCATTAGGAATTAAACCATCTAACATTGCTTCACGAACTGCATTTTTTATTTCCCCTACAATCCTTGATGGAGGAAGCCCGAATTCATTCATAATAATTTCGCCTGTTATGGGTGGCTGCCAGTTACGAAGGTGATCGGATTCTTCAACTTCTTTCAATCGTTTTTCAACCATTTCGAAATTGGATAAAAAACGCTGAACCTTTTGTTTATTTTTCGAGGTAATATCTGCTTTACATAAAGTCATTAACGCATCAATATCGTCTCCGGCATCAAATAATAATCTTCGTATAGCCGAGTCAGTTATATTTTCTTTGGTAAGACTGATAGGCCGCAAATGCAATTCTACCATCTTTCTGACAAATTTCATTTTTTCATTCTGTGGCAATTTTAATTGTGCAAATATTTTTGGCACCATTCTGCCTCCTACTACTTCATGTCCATGAAATGTCCAGCCATGCCCCTCT
>CBIGQT010000430.1:0-3454 GCA_966191655.1 uncultured Ginsengibacter sp. | reverse complement strand
CTTGCTGCTGTGCTGATTGGTAATAACCCCGCCAGCGAAACTTATGTGGCTTCCAAAGTAAAAAGTTGTAATGAAGTTGGCATTACTTCAACCCTTTTACGATTCGATGATTCAATACAGGAAGAAGTGCTGTTACAAACTGTGAAAGAACTAAATGATAATAATGATATAGACGGAATTTTAGTACAGCTCCCATTGCCAAAAAGTATATCTGAAGAAAAAGTCATTAACGCAATTTCTCCGAAAAAAGATGTGGATGGTTTTCATCCGGTTAACGTGGGCAAAATGGTTTTGGAATTACCAACGTTTATCTCGGCAACTCCTTATGGAATTATTTTATTGCTACAACATTATAAAATTGAAACTAACGGTAAGCATGTGGTAGTTATTGGAAGAAGTAATATTGTAGGAACTCCTATAAGTATTTTATTAAGCAGGAATACATCGTATGGTAATTCAACTGTTACACTTTGCCATTCCCGAACAAAAAATCTTAAAGAACTTTGCCTGCAGGCAGATATAATTATTGCAGCAATAGGTAAACCTAATTTTGTAACTGGCGATATGGTGAGAGAAAATGCAGTTGTAATAGATGTTGGCATCAACCGCATAAAAGATGAAACAAAGAAAAGCGGCTATGCATTAACGGGAGATGTGGATTTTAAAAATGTAGCTCCAAAATGCAGTTATATTTCTCCTGTTCCCGGAGGAGTTGGCTTAATGACAATTGCTGCCTTATTAATGAATACATATAAGGCGGCCTCCCTGCCCTCCGAAGGAGGGTTATAAGGCAAGTTTAAGTGGTTTTGAAATCCTTTTCTTTTAATTAAATAATCTAAATAAACTGGAAGCCTCTTTAAAAATAACAAGCACTCTACCCGTAATGGAATCGTTTTATACATTGCAGGGTGAGGGTTTTCATCAGGGAAAAGCTGCGTATTTTATACGGCTTGCCGGATGCAATGTAGGTTGTGTTTGGTGTGATGTAAAGGAAAGCTGGGATAAAGATTTATATCCTGAGCAAAGCATTGAACAAATTGTAAACGGTGCAAAAAATAACAATGGAAGATTGGCTGTAATTACAGGCGGTGAGCCAACCATGTATAATTTAAATAGCCTTACCAAAGCTCTGCATAAAGAAGGTTTTCTTACAAATATTGAAACATCGGGCGCTTATCCTTTGAGCGGAACATGGGATTGGGTTTGCCTTTCACCAAAAAAATTTAAGCCGCCATTGCCTGAAATTTTAATGAAAGCAAATGAGTTGAAAATAATTGTATTTAATAAATCTGATTTTGTTTGGGCTAAAAAACATGCAGCTCTTGTATCACCATCCTGCAAACTTTATCTGCAACCTGAATGGAACAAAGCAAACATTGTAACTCCTTCAATTATTGATTATATCAAAGAAAATCCGCAATGGGAACTTTCGTTGCAGATTCACAAATACATAAATGTTCCATAACAATATTTGATATACGACGTTTAATGACAATATGCATTTAATCATTAAGCTATTTAACTATTTGTCAATATAATTCTTACTAATTTTATTTATACCGAATAATTTAAAAATGAATTTTGAAGATAAAGTTTCAATTACATCTTACATCAAACATCGTACGTCGTACCTTACAACAAAGATTGTAATTACATCGTACTTCATATTTCTGCTACCGTACATTACAAATGCACAATGGTACGATCCTGAAAAAGTAGATCATAATGCAAATACTATTTATTCACTTGCTTTAAATAAAGCCCAAAGTGAAGATTATATTACTTCAATTAAAATGATCAATGAAGCATTAAAAATTGAACCAAAATTTGTAGATGCGTATCTCTCACTGGCAGGCATAAACGCAAATATGAAAAATTATAAAGAGTCAGTGAATCAATTTGAAAAAGCATTTGCTTTAGATTCTGTTTATACATACAATTATCTTCTTCCTTATTCGATTTCATTGGCCGGCACAGGCCGTTTTAATGATGCATTAAACGCCGTAAACAAATTTCTTTTAGATACTACTATTAATGCAAGAAGCCGTAAGGCCGGCGAATTTAGAAAAGGAACTTACCAATTTGCAATTGATTACGCCAGCACACATCCTGATAAAAATTATGTTTTTAAACCCGAGAACCTGGGCGATAGTGTCAATAGCAGGGATCTTGAATATTATCCTTCACTTACTATAGATGGGAAAAAATTAATTTTTACAAGAAGAATAAAAAACAATGAAGATTTTTACGAAAGCGATCGGAATGATAAAGGAATCTGGGAGAAGGCATATCCATTGCCGGGAAATATTAATTCAACCACTTTTAACGAAGGAGCGCAAAATATTTCGCAGGATGGCAAGTGGCTAATTTTCACAGGCTGCAATTTTCCGGAAGGCCTTGGTAGTTGCGATTTATATATTTCTTATTTAACCAAAAATGGATGGAGCACACCTGAGAATCTTGGACCAAATGTGAACTCGGAATTTTGGGAATCAACTCCGTCATTATCGCCGGATAAAAGAGATCTTTATTTTAGCAGCAATGTTCCCGGTGGGTTTGGAGGTAAGGATATTTGGGTTTGTCATCGCAATGAAAACGGTAAATGGGATGAACCACTTAACCTGGGTGCGGAAATAAATACTGCGGGTGACGAAAGCACTCCATTCATTCATGCAGATAATCAAACATTATATTTTAATTCTAACGGTCATGCAGGGTACAGCGAAAAGCCGGATATTTTTGTTACAAGAAAATTACCCAATGGAAAATGGAGCAAACCTGAAAACTTAGGCTATCCAATTAATACCATAGATGACGAAGGCTCTTTAGTGGTTGCCCCCGATGGTAAAACGGCTTATTATTCCAGTGACCGGAGTGATACAAAAGGCGGCCTTGATATTTACACTTTCCAATTGAGGCAGGACATCCGGCCTTTTAAAACTTTATGGGTAAAAGGGCAGGTGTACGATAAAAAAACAAAAGAAGGCCTGCCATCTTCTGTAGAACTAACGGATATAAGTACACGACAATTAATAAGCAAGCTCCAAACAGATGAAGATGGAAATTATTTAGTGACGCTTCCGGTTGGAAAAGATTACGCATTTAATGTAAAACGGAAAGGATATTTATTTTATTCAGAAAATTATAATTTAAGCGCCGCATCGCCCGATTCTACTTTTCTTGCTGATATTCCTTTGCAACCTATTGAAGCCAATGCGCACATCATTTTGAAAAATGTTTTTTTTGATACAAAAAGAACCGAGCTAAAACCGGAATCAATTACAGAGCTCGACAATGTTGTAAGGCTGATGAATGAAAATCCAACAATTAAAATTCTTATCAGCGGCTACACTGATAATGTTGGAAAACCTGCGGATAACCTTGCACTCTCAAAAGGACGTGCAGTAGCTGTTGTAAATTATTTATTGAATAAAGGAGTAAAAAATGAAAGATT
>CBIGQT010000429.1:0-3457 GCA_966191655.1 uncultured Ginsengibacter sp. | reverse complement strand
GAACAACCCGGCCTTTCCTTCGCCAATACCACCCCTGGCGGATGTACAGGATGCTCTGAGTACGTATTCTGCTGCCCTTGTTACTGCATATTCTCTCGGCCGTGATAATGTATCCGCTAAAAACCAGGCACGGGCTATACTGGAGTTGTTGCTTGGGCAACTTGGCAGGTATGTTATGTTTGTGGCCAATGGCGATGAAAACGCACTGGTGAGCAGTGGTTTTCCGTTGGCTAAAGATCCACAGCCCCGCACTTTGGTAAACCCGGGTAATGTTACACTGGAAAACGGCATCAGTACCGGTGAACTGATAAGCAGTGTAGCGAAAGGCAATGCGAGTGGCTTTGTTCATCAAATTGCGGATATATTGCCTACAGAGGCTACCGTATGGACGAGCCATCCCAGCAGCTCACGCAAATACGTTTTTAAAAATCTTACACCGGGAAAACAGTATTGGGTAAGAGTAATTGCTATAGGCTTCAGAGGGCAACAGGCCATTAGCAATGTTTCTACTTTATTTGCGCAGTAAAAAAAAGTGCAGTTATTTTTTAAAGGCTAACGGTAGGGGTGTACGTAGCCTTTTTTTTATTTCATGATAATATTATCTTAAAAAAATACACTTTGTATTTTAATTCTGCATTATCTTTTTATTGCATTGGTAATTGGCAGGCTAATTGTAACTATAGATAGAGAATAAGATTCTTTAATTATTAAAAATTTTTATTATGAAAAAATTAAAAATTCCGGTTTTGTTATTGTCTTTCATGTTGCTCCTGTCTTCAGCAATTATGGCGCAAGGTATGAAGGACATGTCTGCAAGTGATCGTGCAACAAAACTTACAGATTGGATGACAAAAAACTTAAATTTAACAACCGACCAGGTTCCGAAAGTTAGTGACATTAATGTTAAGTATGCCAACATCAATGAACAGTTAAAAACCAGCACAGACACTCAAGACCAAAAAATGGCAACGATGAAAACAAACAATGCAGCGAAAGAGGCCGAATTGAAAGGAGTATTAACCGATAGCCAGTACAAGACTTATCTATCGAAGAAAGATGATATGAAAAAAGAAATGAAAGCACAAATGAAATAAAAAAGTTTTTCTCAGCAAAGTCAAGTCTTACGCAGAGGAGGTTATATTAATAATCAAACTTGCTACGTATACAAACGTCTCCTGTGGGGACGTTTTTGTGTGAATAAAAATATATCCTGCTATTTCTGCCATGAGTCAAAACTCGCCACCTTTATTGTCCGGCAGTTCATAGTATAAACTATAAATTAGTAAGAACCGTGCGTGAAACCCCGACGACGGAAGAAGTTTAATAATACAAGAAGAGTGGGCTTGTTAAAGTGGAAGATGTATTCAACTCGGGGTTGCCGGCAAGATTACTTTAAATCCGAAGCCTGTACACGGAAAACCCGACTGAGACACTAAGGTTTTTTTACTTTCGGAAAGTTAACAAGGCTTGCAAAAAAATTGAAAAATCACATTGAACTCAATCTTTAAACATACGGGTAATAGGTACTTTAAAGTCAAACATTGAACGGCTACATCGCCACCCGCTGCCCCGTTCCTGCACATTTATAAATTGCTTCTACAATCCTGATGTCGCGAAGGCCTTCTTCACCGGGTACCAGCATGGCTGTATCCTGCATGATAGATAGTGAATCATCATCCATTTGTTTTGCCTGTTGCCATGGGATATTATAAGGATGATTTATTTCACCTAAAGGACTTACAGCTTTTACGCCTGCATAAGCCTGGTAAGGAGATACGTGTATGTCGCCTTTTTCACAAATGACATCAAGAAAATTTATGTTTTCACCAAAGCTGGTTTTAATATTTGCGAGCACACCACCGGGGAATTCAAGAACCGCTTCTGTTGTTTCATCGAGGCCATTTTTATAAATCTCGGGCCGGGTAGTTGAGGTTTTTGCAGAAACAATGGCAACAGGTTCCATACCGGTTCCCAGCCTTGCTCCCTGTATTGCATATACACCCATATCATACAGTACTCCCCCGCCCATTGCTTTATTTTGCTTCCAATGGTTTGTCCGGTTTTCCACATATCCGGCGCCACAACTTGCTTTCTTTACATCTCCAAGTAATTTTTTATTAATGATGTTCGTGTACTCTTGAGTGTTAGGTTCGTGATGCAGGCGATAACCTATTGCAAGCTTCCTTTTATTACCGTTGCACGCATCAATCATCGCCTGGCATTCTGCGACGTTTATTGCCATGGGTTTTTCACACCAAACATGCTTGCCGGCCTTAGCTGCCCGTATTACATACTCTTTGTGCATCGAAGGTGGAAGCACTACATAAATTACATCTATGTCATCGTTATTGGCTATTTGGTCAAAGGACTCGTAGTTGTATATATTTTTATCAGGGATGTTGTATTTCTTTTTCCACGTCTCCGCCTTTGAAGGAGTGCCGGTAACAATGCCTGCGAGATAGCAGTTCTTTGTTTGTTGAAGGGCTGGTGCCAGCAGATCGGTGCTATAGTATCCTAAACCAACCAGCGCTATCCCGAGCCGGTCTTTTTTCTTACGGGTTAACGATAATAAGCTTTTTGGTGATAACATTAATGCCGCAGTTCCTGCTGCAATTGTTTTAATCATATTCCTTCTTGTTGTATCGTATTCTTTAAGTTTTATTTCCTTCTTCATAGCTGCCGTATTTTTTATTTTAAATTAGAATTAAGTTTCAATATTACATTTTATATAAAGTTACAACAACAAAAGCTCATATCCGTGGTCAGTGAGATAAGAACCACAGGTTCCAGTCACTTCCATTATATCTCCCCCTTCTTCAATTTCTCAACTGCATAATTACAAGCCCGTGCTGTTAATGCCATATAAGTAAGTGAGGGATTCTGGCAGGCGGTAGATACCATACAGGCGCCATCTGTAACAAATACATTTGGTGCATCGTGACATTGATTGAATTTATTCAACACAGAAGTTTTTGGATCATTGCCCATTCGTGCAGTGCCCATTTCATGAATGGTCATTCCCGGAACAGAGGCATCTGTTATCTCTGAAACCCAAACAGGGCCGGCACTCTCAAGCATTTCTTTTGCAGCACCGATCATTTCATCACGCATTGCTTTTTCATTTTCACCATATTCCATCTCAACACTTAATAATGGCAATCCCCATTTATCTTTTTTAGCTTCATCTAAATACATGCGATTATTGTAATTGGGTAAACATTCACCAAAAGCAAACATACTTGCCTGCCAGTCGCCGGGTTCTGAAAGTGAATCTTTCCATGTGTTGCCTGCTCCGGTTGCGTGATAACCTCTTGTCCAGTCGGCTCTTGATACATACACTTCATAAGCAAAACCTCTTGCAAATTTTCTATCACGATCTTTTAAATTCTGAAACCTTGGAACGTACACAGAAGTAGAACGCTGGCCGAAATAATATTTATCCTTCAATATATCGAAA
>CBIGQT010000428.1:0-3459 GCA_966191655.1 uncultured Ginsengibacter sp. | reverse complement strand
GTATTTTATGGCATAGCTGGGATAAAAAAGAAGTAGCCGCAGAACAGTTAAAACTAACTTCTGATGATATGCTAAGGTTTGGTTTGGTGGATGGGATAATTCCGGAGCCGCTGGGTGGTGCACATTGGAATTATGACGAAGCTGCCGCAAATCTTAAAGCTTTTATAAAACCTGTTCTTGAAGGTTTAAAAAAAATTCCGGAAAAGGAGAGAGTTAAACAGAGAATTGAGAAGTTTCGAACGATGGGATTCTGGGACGAAGAACAACAGTAGCCAACAGGTAGCGGGTAATAAGCCAATTAATATAAGCATTGCATTAAATATACCAGGCCTTACTAAAACTTAATACAAATTATCATTATTTATGTCTTTAAGAAATACGCTTCATGGAACAGGTGTTGCATTAATAACGCCTTTTAAAAAAAATCTGGAGGTGGATTATTTTGCACTGGAAAATCTTATAGATAATTTAATCAAAAATGGTGTTGAGTATCTTGTTAGCCTGGGAACCACGGGGGAGACTCCAACACTTAGCAGGGAGGAAATGACTGATATCGTGAATTGTACATTTAATAAAGTTAATCAGCGTGTACCCGTTGTAGTTGGTATAGGAGGAAATAACACCGCCGATTTATTAGCGGCTCTTGAATTGTTTCCGTTAGATAAGGCTGCTGCGGTCTTAAGCTCGAGCCCAAATTATAACAAACCATCGCAGGAAGGCATTTTTCAACATTATAAAAAATTTGCAGAAGCTTGTCCCAAACCTGTTATACTATATAATGTACCCGGCAGAACGGGCAGCAATATTACCGCAGAAACAACGCTCCGCCTTGCACACGAATGTGAAAATATAGCCGGAATTAAAGAGGCCAGCGGAAACATGATTCAATGCATGCATATTTTAAAAAGCAGGCCCGAAGAATTTTTAATAGTTAGCGGAGACGATCATTTAGCGCTCCCGTTAATTGCCTGTGGAATGGAAGGAGTGATAAGTGTTGCTGCCAATTGCTTTCCAAAAGACTTTTCCGAAATGATACGCTCGGCTTTATCACTTAGCTTACACAAAGCAAAAAAATTACAATATAAATTATTGAACGGCATCGATCTTTTGTTTTCAGAAAATAATCCTGCCGGCGTAAAATGTTTTCTTGCAGAAATGGGCATGATAGAAAATATATTAAGGCTTCCTTTAGTGCCGCTGAGCTCGCCTCTTCATCAAAAAGTGAAAGAGTTTTTATCAAAGCTTTCCTGACTTTTTTTGAATCAGCTTCCGCAAATAATTTATAAGAAAATTTCAACTTCTATTAATTTTATAAATTGCGGTTAGGTTCTACAGTTATACAAAATAGCAGGTGCCTTCTTCAGCGATGTCAGTGTTTTCAAAAACCTCACAGGCTTCTTTTTTAAAATCATCCAGGTTTTCATACATCGAAGAAAAATGGCCAATCAATAATTTTTTTACCCCGGCCTTTTTTGCAATCGTTGCAGCTTGTTTAGTGGTTGAATGGAATCTGCTGACAGCCTTTTCTTCGAGGGCATGCAAATAAGTTGATTCATGATAAAGCAAATCAACCCCGTTTATTTTCTTAATAATTGGCTCAAAATAACCCGTATCGGCACAGTATGCGTAAGATTTTGGCGGTGTTACAGGAGTTGTAAGCTTTTCATTTTTTATTAATTTACCATTACTTGTAATAAAGTCTTTTCCATCATGAAGACTTTCATAAAAGGAAGTTGGCACTTTATAACTTTTTATTTTCCCCGGATCAATTTTTCTAAGATTTTTTTTCTCACGAAATAAAAATCCCCAGCATTCAATACGATGATTTACCTTAAAACTTTCAACAATTATTTTTTTATCTTCAAAAACAATTTCTTCATTTTCAATATTATGAAACTCTAAAGAATAAGGCAGGATCACATTTGAAACGGCCAACTGCAAGTCAATAATTTCTTTCAAAGGCTTTGGGGAATAAATTTGAAGGGGCGTAGTGCGTTGATTAAGGCCGAGACTTGTAAGCAGCCCAATAAGGCCGAAGTAATGATCTCCATGAAGGTGAGAAATAAATACGTGAGTAATTTTGCTTCGTTTTATCTTATACAAGCTCATTTGCATCTGGGTTCCCTCACCGCAATCAATTAAAAAAGTGTGGTCCAGCGTTTGTAATACCTGGGCTGTCGGATGCCTGTTATGTGCAGGAATAGCAGAATTATTGCCTAATATTGTTACTGAAAACAAGGAGTAATTTTAATGTTATTATTTATAAAATTGATGATTTAATATTTTAACATCAATGCATCAGCCCAATGCCTAATTAAATTCTCTTTCAATCTCCTCCATTTGCACAATATCCCAGGCTTCACTTTCTGTTGGAGTTACATTCATTAATTCAAGCAACTCTTTTTCATCGAGGTACGTTTCAATTTTTGGTTGAAGATTGCAAATTACCATTGAATTATTTAGATCATAAAATGTCTGTTGGGTAGAAACAAGGGTATTTGCAACAGATTCGTCAATTTCCTGCACTAACTCTAAATTTAGTATAACGTTTTTAACAGATTTATTTAGAAATGAAAGAAGCGTTTCTTTGATATTTTCTGTCATATTAGCAGACAAAGCAGGTTCTTCTATAGTTATGACGTGAAATTTTTCTTTGGTATCAATTTTGACTTTCATGCTAAATCAGTTTTTTGAATTCTAATGATTTTAAATTACGTTTGATAGTAAATTTGTATAAAAGAAACTCAAAGTTATTAAAAAGAAAAAGTGTTGTTGAATAATTTGTGTAACGTTGAGTGCAATTTTTTGTTTGGAAAAGCGTAATAAGTTAAAACAATAAATAAATTGTATAATTTAAAATTGGCTCTTTAAATTTTGCTTCTTTACTTTATTCGAAATGTAACCAAGCTTAATTTGGTTTATATATTCCTTTCTGTTTTTAACCTTTTATTATATTGTTTTCAACACGCTGTGCATTGTTTTTAGGAACGGGTAATAGAATTTATTCGTTATTATTGTAAAGTATTAAATTGTTTTAAATGGACAACAATTTTTCAGCTCAGGTAAAAGAAATTATTTCTTATAGCAGAGAAGAGGCTTTGCGCCTTGGGAACGATTTTATAGGAACCGAACATCTTGTTTTGGGTCTTATAAGAGACGGCGAAAATACTGCTATTAAAATATTAAAGTCGCTTAATGTAGACCTCTATGAACTCCGTAAGGAGATAGAGCTGGCCGTAAAGGATAAGACCGGTAAAAATATTGCTAACATTAATTCTCTGCCTTTAACAAAGCAGGCAGAAAAAGTAATCAGGATAACAGTTCTGGAAGCTAAAGCTAATAAAAGCCCTCTTGTGGAAAGCGAGCATTTAATGCTTTCTATCTTAAAAAATAAAGAGAACATTGCTACACAAATTCTTAACCAGTTTGATATAGATTACGACATGTTTAAAAATGAAT
>CBIGQT010000427.1:0-3459 GCA_966191655.1 uncultured Ginsengibacter sp. | reverse complement strand
TATCTTTTTGATATAGCTCACCAAACTGCTGGTCTAAAAATTTATATTCTAACGGGTAAGCAGGCGCTGCTTTATTGTAGGCGTTTTTTACGAGTGCAATACCAGCCTGCAGATTGCCGGGTTTTAATTTTACCAATATTTGCCTTCTATCTTGTGCAGGTGAAATCACCAACGCATTTATATTTTGTTTTAAAGATTGAAAATTGAAATCATCAACCACGCCAATAATTCTTCTTTTATTACTGTCTCCAGTAGAGTTGAAGATCCATTTGCCTATTGCTTGTTGTGGTGTCCATCCAAGTTTAGCTGTAGCCGTTTTATTTATCAATACTGCTTCAGTTGTATCAGTTGGAAATTGAGAAGAGAAATCTCTGCCGGCAATAATTTTTAAACCTAATGTTTTTACAAATTCAAAGTCTGCAAATTCAGTATTTGCATTCCATTTTTCTGTATGACCTTCCACATCAAACGTTTGTCCATCAAAAAAACCACCAGGCACGCCGCTCATTCCTGAAACCGACTGCACGGCGGTTTGAGTTTGCAATTCAGTTTTAAAAGAATTAAGGTTGTTGTAGATATCACCATTATCAATTGGAATAATTAATGTTTGCGCTTTATTATAACCCAATTGTTTGTTCTTTACATACCTCATTTGTTTTGTAATGATGATGGTTCCCACAATTAGAAACACGGATATGCTAAATTGAACGACCACTAAAACCTGCCTGAAAGATGCGCCGCCTTTGCCTAATTTTAATTTTCCTTTTAAAGCTTGTATAGGCGAGAATGCAGATAAGAAAAATGCAGGATAACTGCCTGCTAAAAACCCAACGACGATGATAATACCAACAAGAAATAAACAGACAGGCAAGGTATTCCATGATACATTTAATGTATAACCCAACAATTGATTATACCATGGCATTATAGTCAATAATAAAACAACAGCAAGTATGCATGAGATAGTTGTGAGCAAAACGGATTCGCCGATGAATTGCCAGACAAGATTATTGCGCAACGCACCCAATACTTTACGCAAGCCAACTTCTTTAGAGCGCTCTGCAGCACGAATGGTTGAAAGGTTCATGAAGTTGATACATGCAATAAGTAATATCAGGATTGCAATGGAAAGAAAAATGTAAACCACTGTTTTGTCGCCATGCTTTGCACTATCAAGCCCGGTGCTATCAAAGTAAACATCTTTTAACGGCGTTAATGATAGAGACCATTTAAACCCATATTTACGCAAATCACTGCCTAAATATTTTTCCACGAAAGCCGGCAGTTGTTTTTCAATTTGCGCCTGCGATACATGGGGAGAAAGTTGTATGTACGTGTATACACCATTGTTTATCCATGTAGTCATCCAACCGGCATCTTTATGTCTTTCAAGAGGCATAACGATGTCAAAATATAAATGTGAATTTGAAGGAACATCTTTTGCAATACCTGTAACTTTTAGCGGCGTTTCTTTATTTAGCGTTATAATTTTTCCCATGGCATCATTAACGCTTCCAAAATATTTTTTAGCAGTTGATTCAGTCAGCACCACACTGTTCAAATCTTTCAATACAGTTGTTGGATTGCCTTTAATTAACGGGAATGAAAAGAGATTAAAGAAACCGCTATCAACATCCAGTTCTTTCTTTTCATGAAAAGATTTTGCGCCTGCTGTAAAAAGATTATCGTTTTCGCTTACGCGAACAGCGCTTACAATTTCCCCCTTGAAATCATTTAACAACGCAGGTGCATGCATCCCTGATAAATAAGCAACACTTATTGATTTATCATCTATTGCCGCGCCGCGCATTACACGATAAATGCGGTCGCCATTTTTATGAAAACTGTCAACACTAAATTCACCCATGATGAATAAATAAATCATCATGCAAACAGTAATGCCAATGGTTAAACCAAGAATATTGATGACAGAAAAAGCTTTATTCTTCGTTAAATTTCGCCATGCAGTTTTGAAATAATTTTTAAACACGTGTTTCAATTTTAGATTTTGAAATTGGGAGATTGGGAAATTGCAATTCCAAAATTCCCCAATTATCCTTTTCCCAATTACTCCGTTCTCAAACTCTTTACAGGATTCGCCACCGCCGCTTTTATCGCCTGGAAGCCTACAGTTATCAAGGCAATGGCGATAGCTGCTGCGCCACCGGCAATAAATAGCCACCAGCTTATGTTGATGCGATACACATAATCCTGCAGCCATTTGTGCATGAAGTACCAGGCAATAGGAGATGCGATCGCAAAGGCGATCCCGATCAGTATGATAAACTCTTTTGAAAAAAGATAAACTACGCTGCCTACCGAAGCACCCAACACTTTTCTTATTCCTACCTCTTTTATTCTTTGAACAGCCATGAATGAAGCAAGCCCGTACAGGCCAAGACAACTTAGAAAAATGGCTATGACAGCAAAAATTTTATAGAGACTGGATAGTTGATTTTCCTGTTTATAAAAACTTTCAATCTTATCATCGAGAAACTTATACTCGAAAACGAATTCAGGAAATGTACCGCCCCAGGCTTTTTCAATTGATCGCATCGCAGAAGATACATCTGCTGTTGCGAATTTTATTCCTGCCTGGTTATACAATCTTCGGGAAGTAGTAATAAGAACGGGAGCAAGATCACGACGAAAAGAGCGGTTGTTATAATCTTTTACAACACCTACTATCCGGCCGTGCATAAAGTCCCACAGATTTATTTCTTTGTTCAATACGTCCTGTGGATTTTTAATTCCCAGGTTCTTTACAAGCATTTCGCTCACTAAAAATTCCCTGGCTGTGTCAGAAGGCTGAAGATTCCGCCCTGCAACAAGAGGCAATTTATAGGTTGGCAGATATTGATCATCCGCGAATTTGGTGATGGCATAGAAGTCAGTTTCTTTCTCCGCGTGATCATATTTGAATGTACTCCACATGTCATTGTCATCTTCAACAGGAGTATTTGAACTGAAACTTATGCTTTGAATGCTTTTTATATCTGCCAGTTGCCCGCGCAAATAATCGAGCTTACTGGTGCCAACACTGTCACCGGGAAAAGGAACATTTACGATTGCGGTTTTATCAAAGCCTAATGACTGGTGAGTGAAATAATTCATTTGTTTTATTATGATCAGTGTGCCGATGATCAGCGCCTGGGCAATAACAAACTGGAATACAACTAGACCTCTGCGCAATGAAATTCCTTTTGTAGCCCTGCCTGCTACTTTGTTTTTTAATGCCGTGATCGGGTTGAATCTTGACAGCACAATGGATGGATAAAAACCTGCCAGCGCCGTAACGACGATGGTCAATGCGGCAAGAAATAAAGTAATAGCGGGGTAATCAATTGTATTAAATGAAATGGGTTTTGCCAAAACTTTGCCAATAAAGGGTACACCAAAAATGGCAATGATGACCGCCAGGAGAACGGACATGAAAACGATCAGGAATGTTTCGGTAAT
>CBIGQT010000426.1:0-3461 GCA_966191655.1 uncultured Ginsengibacter sp. | reverse complement strand
ACTACTTCTGTTGCAAATTTTCTATTACCTTCTTTATCTTCCCAACTCCTGGTACGTAAACGTCCTTCAATATATACGAGGCTTCCTTTGTGCAGATATTTCTGAGCCAATTCTGCTAAACCGCGCCAAAGCACTACTGTATGCCATTCGGTTTGTGAAACTAATTTACCGGAACGATCTTTAAAAGTTTCGGTTGTTGCCAGCGGAAATTTTGCTACTCCAATATTCCCTTCCAGGAATTGTACATCAGGATCTTTTCCAAGATTGCCAATGAGCATTACTCTGTTTACGCCTCTCATACTATTTCTTTTTCGGTTAATAATTCATCTTAAGGGCTAATGCTCATTAAAATTAAATTTTTTAGATGGAAATATAAATTTTTTTAAAAGCGGTATGTCAAACATCCACTTTTCTCAGATGCTGATTGATAAACATCGGGAAAGCATATTTCTTTAATTCCTTTTTTCGAATCCATAATATATCGGAAGGAAGCTTTGGTTTCCTGTAAAGCTTCAGTTTTGTAAACCTTCCCTTGATGAGCTGGTGAGAAAGTTGTTGTTTGAAAACGTGAGAAACATATTCAATTTCATAGCTATTTGCGTCTACCCATTTTTTCTTTTTTATTTCCTTTATTATATCTTTTTCACCAAATTCCTTACTTGACTCCACTAATAAGAATTCAAACAAATTGTGCCAGATATCTTTTTCATGTCTTTGCCTGACGGCAAGTTTTTCTTTATACTCTAACAATACATAGTTAAACCATCTTTTCTTTATCGAAACTTTTTTACCTTTTACCGGAAGAGAAAAGATCTTGTCGTGCAAAAAGGCTTCACATTTCTGCTTAAAGGGACATTGCCCGCACATTGGTACAGGTTTGCAAACACCCGCACCAAAATCCATGATCGCCTGGTTATACAGGGCAGGATTTTTTTTATCAAGTAATTTAACGGCAAGCGTGTTAAAGACCTTTTTTCCTTCTGTTGAGTCAATTGGTTCCTCAATTCCAAAAATTCTTGCCAGCACTCGAAAAACATTACCATCTACTACTGCCCGACGTTCATTGAAAGCAAAAGACGCAATTGCCGCCGCTGTATAGGGGCCTATGCCTTTTAGTCTTTTTATTTCGTCATAATTATCAGGAAATTTCCCTTTCAAATTTTTAGAAACATTCTTTGCTGTTGCAATCAGGTTTTTGCACCTGGTGTAATATCCCAGTCCTTCCCAATACTTATAAATGCTTCGTTCGGGGGCATTTGCCAGTTGATGAACATCCGGAAAAGCAGTAACGAATTTCTCATAATATTTTAAGCCCTGCTCTACTCTTGTCTGTTGTAAAATAATCTCGCTTAGCCAGATTTTATACGGATCTTTCTCCCCCTTCCAGGGCATTTGACGATTATTCTTTTCCTTGTTCCATTTTAAAAGAATGGGGGAAAACGAATGGAATTTGCTTTTCTTTTGGCCGTCCTTACCTCTCATCCGGGTTTCAATTCTTTTGTAGACTAATTTAGTCAGAAAATTTTTTCTACCTATTCTATTGACAGTCATAGATTTTTATCATAAATTGGTGAACAAAACCTCCAATTATGAGAAAAGCCGACCTGGTTAACCAGATTTCTGAGATCACGGGAATACCCAAAGTAGATGTTTTAGTAACGCTCGAAAACATGTTTAAAGAAGTAAAAAAATCTTTAGCAAAAGGGCAAAACATTTATATCCGTGGCTTCGGCAGCTTTATTGTTAAAAAAAGAGCTGCTAAAATAGGTCGCAATATAAAGAAGAATGTGGCTGTTCACATTCCTGAACATTTTATTCCTGCGTTTAAGCCGGCAAAAGAATTCGTTGCTGATGTAAAAAAATTAAGTACCGATTTCGTTCCTCCTCCAGCGCCCAAGGAAGAGGATATGTAAAACCGGCATTCTGATGCGCTTTCAGCATTTAGCGGTATTTTGACAACAGATTAAGTTTATCTTTTTCGCAACGCAGCTTCTTTACACTAAATTTGCGGGTTCTAGTGCAAAGCACTCATTTGATTATAAGAATTTTATATAGTGAAAAAACCGCAATGGATTACGTTAACAGCTGCTGTTGTTTTGGTTGTTATTTTATATGTGTTTGGGAGAATTGTTCCCGAAAAAAAAGCAAATACAACAAGGCAACCCGACCTTGCCAACAATGCCGTTTCCATTGATTCTATTCTTTTTGACGCAAAAAAAAGACTTGATGCCGCTCAAATAGTTAGGTTGAATGCGCTTGAAAATTCTGTCGTAAGGGGAAATGTCAACGAACAGAAGCTGAAGATATACCACCAATTAGCGCATTTTTGGGCTGATACGGGTCAGGTTTTTGAGCCCTATGCCTGGTATGAAGGCGAGGCAGCAAGATTGGAAAATTCAGAAAAAAGCCTCACCTTTGCCGCCCACCTGTTTTTGCAAAACATGCGTGGAGAAAACGATCAGCCTTTAAGAACATGGAAAGCTCTGGAGGCAAAGGATTTGTTTGAAAGATCTTTGAAAATCAATCCTCAAAATGATTCTTCGATCATCGGGCTTGGAGCCTGCTATATATTTGGAGGCATTGCTGCCACGCCTATGGAGGGCATTATGAAAGTAAGGGCAGTAGCCGATAAGGACAGCTCAAACATTTTTGCCCAGGAAGTATTGGGACATGGTTCAATGTATTCCGGACAATATGATAAAGCCATTGCCCGTTTTGAGACAGTCTATCGCTTGTCCAGCAAGAATGAAGATACAAAGCTGGAAGCCTGCCTGATGTTAGCCGAGGCTTATGAAAGAAAATCAGACCGGTTATCTGCAATTATCTGGTACAAGGAAAGTCTTGCGCTGATTAAAAATCAGGAAGTGAAAGAAGAAGTAAATAAGCGGATTGATGAGTTATCCAAAGGATGACCTTGAAAGAATACACTCAAACTAAAATATTGTAACATTATTTACAACAAACAAAAAAAATTATTGAAATTATGCCTTGTGGTAAAAAAAGAAAGCGTCATAAAATTGCGACGCATAAGCGTAAAAAAAGATTGAGAAAAAATCGTCACAAGAAGAGGAATAAATAAGTTACTCTTCCGGGGCTGAATATACTGTGATGATCAGATCCGGTATATTCGGCTCAAACTGATTGTTGCCGTACTATTGCACCCACACCCCCAATTTGCTACAACCATATCCTACAGGTATAGCCCGCATAGAGTACGGTTCCAAATCAAAATTGATGTTACCCATGTTTCATTTTATTAAAGTTCAAATGTGAACAAAGAACTAATTATTAATGCTGTCCCCCAGGGTGTGGAAATAGCTTTGCTTGAGGATAAAAAGCTGGTAGAACTACACAATGAAAAAAGTGATGCACGTTTTGCGGTGGGAGATCTTTATTTAGGAAAAGTAAAAAAACTAATCCCTGCGCTTAATGCCGCTTTTGTAGATGTAGGATTTGAAAAA
>CBIGQT010000425.1:0-3486 GCA_966191655.1 uncultured Ginsengibacter sp. | reverse complement strand
GCAACCTTACCGCTGTCTAATGTTGCGAGGCCCGCAGGAGATTCTGCAGTGCCCGTTAGTGTATCGCCTTCTACCTTAAAATTATAAATCACATCGAGACTATTGCCATCCGGTGTTGTTAACACACCCGTCCATCTGCCATTAAGATCAGCGATTACGCCCATTAAAAAAATAAAACAGCAGCATAAAGCAAAAACATTGATAAAATTTCTTTTCATTTTGGAATATGTTTTTTATTCAAATCTATATTTTTCAATCCTGTAATCTACATAATAAATGTAAACAAAATATGGATGGATCTATATATAAATTGCGTTAGTGTTAAGGTATTTTTTTGTGCAAACTTTTATCGGCTTGCTGAGATAAATTTGAGAGAACTTTTTGCAGTTGATATGGAAACGGGAAAGATAAGCTGGCCTGATGTGTAAATTTTTTATCAGCCCATAATCAACGGCTTATTACTAAGCCGCTGTTATGTTGTGGTGGCTGATGCTCCCAGAGGTAAGCATAGAGTTTGAACGTGAGTTTTCAATAAAAAGTATTCTTCTGCTATACGTTCAATAAATATTTCTTAGAAATCAGATTTTATTAATTCATTTTTTTTTAAAATCAGCCCATAACCGGCGCCTTATTGGATAGGCGCCGGCATGTTATGGCTGATTGGTTTACTCCATAGGTGAAATTTCTCAATTGTGCCTTACCAACCGCACACTTTTTAAAATAAAAAGGCGCATTTTTTTTAGAAACATTCCGGGCAAAGGAAATTGGTAAATTCTTCAAAGAGACGGATTTGGCTTATCGGTTCTCTTAAACTTATCAGCTTCCCCATATTTCCATCTTGCTGCTAAGAGTGAGTTCATTAACCGACTGCTCTCCATAGGTGAGTTTTACCTCAATATCGTTGCGGCTGTATATGGCCGTTTTACTTTTATTTATAATTTCCACAAAACGGGAAGGACTATTATCAAAAAGACCTTGCAGCGTAATTGATCCTACTAAAAAGCTACACAGCAATGATGGCGTTGTTGCAAAACATACCATACCATCAGGCCTGGTGCTATTACACGACACATAAAGATTGTTTCTCTTGTCTTCAAATAATTCAAGCTTAAATGCCGGATCATTTGCCAGTACCCTTACAGGTGTTAAGCTATTTCTTTCTGCTATTATCATCCCTTTCAATTGTAGAACAAAATTACTCCTGCACGAAGGGAGGCATTGTGTCAAATGACACAAAAACAAATTGAGAACATCATACTAAAGACGTTTAACAATTTCTTTAGTATTTTCTTTTTCTTCGTCTATGCGTTAATGTGAAAGCGGTTGCAGCAAACATCTGGAGATAACTAACTTATTTTTTTTCGTATACGGGTGAGCGTTTCGCGGCTCATGCCCAGGTAAGATGCGAGATGTGTAAGCGGTATGCGCTGCAGATAGTGAGGAGATTTTTCAAGAAGATATAAATACCTCTCTTCGGGCGAAAGCAATATAAATGTATTGGAATGTTCTTCTTCTTTAAAATACAATTGCTGAAAGAAACGAAACAACACCTTATGTAACGAGTCCGACTCATCAAGCAAAGGCGCGGATTCAGTTTTAGCCGAATAAAATACGGTACAGTCTTCCATGGCGACTAAATATACCTTCGAAGGCTTTTCCATCCGGAAACTAATAAAATCGCAGGCCACCTCGTCTTCAAAAAAGAAATTTACATTCATCTCTTTTCCGTCTTCAATGCCAAAGCTGCGGATGCATCCTTTTAGAATAAAATAAAAATATCTGCATACCTGCCCTTCTTTTAATATTACTTCGCCTTTATCAAATTTTTTTTCATGAAGTACGGCTACCAGGTCGTTAAGGTCTTTATCAGTTACGGGTGATGCGGCTTCGAGCATTTTTCGAAACCGCAACATTGCTTCGGGGTTGTTTATCATTTTCTACGGTATAAACTAATTTACAAAAGATACGATTAAGATTTCAAAAATTTTGTAATCCCAATTTTCGGTTTTTTATGAAGCATTGTTATAAAAAACAATTATGCAACATCGGCAATCTCCTTTTAATCTTTGTAATGCTTTAATTTTGGAAGAAGAAGAATAGCATTGGTAAAAAATTAATAATTTAACCAATATAATCTATTAGCTATGGACTCAACGCGGCAACTGGCGGCAATCATGTTTACCGATATAGTCGGCTACACGGCTTTAATGGGTGAAGATGAACAAAATGCTTTTGGATTACTCATTAAAAATCGTCAGTTGCAGCAACCGCTTATAAAACTATTTAACGGTAAGTTTATTAAGGAATTGGGTGACGGCATATTGGCAAGTTTTCAAACAGCCACCGATGCCGTGTTTTGCGCTATCGATATTCAACAAAAATGTAAAAATATTTCCGGCTATAGAGTTCGTACAATATTTGTTGTAGGCAACCTTAATTCTCAGCAACGTCTCCACTGGCAAGACATTGCGTACACAATAAGTTTGATTTATTAACGCAACGTCCACTTCGTGAAATATTGCTGAGAAAAAAGGAAAACTTTTTTTAGGACGAGTCAGTTCCGCAAGTATTTAATAGTCTTTACTTTCTTTCAGACGCTTCTATGTATCAATTTTATACACTACAGGAAGCGTAATCTTTGAACTAACTGGTTTACCATCTTGTTTAGCCGGGTTCCATCTGGGAGAGTTCATTAATACCACTTTTGTTTCTTCTTCCAAACCACTTCCAAGATGCTTTGCGTTAAACTCAACATTGGTTACATGGCCTAAACTATCCAGGTATACGTCAGCATAAACTGTACCCTCAACATGATACTTTAAAGCATCTTCCGGATATACAATACTTTTTTGAAGATATTCTCCGAAATGCTGCATGCCACCGGGAAATGAGGGTTCTTCAGCAGGAGTAAAATACACAAATTCCTTAGTGTGTATCACCTGGGCTTCTTTTGGCGTATTTGCGGCTGGTGCTGGTTGTTCCAGGGCTTCATGACTTGGAATGGGTTCTTCATTGTAAATTTCCACTTTGTCTTTGCCTTGTTTCTTTGGTTTGGAAGGGGTCGTTTTTTTTGTTTTTTGCTGTGCTGCCAAATATTCACGGGTAACAGCTGCACTGTCAATAACCGGAGGCGATACTTCTGCCGTGTTAGCTGTTGTATCTGTTGTTACAATGGCGCTTGAATCTGTTGCTGGCTCGCTGGATGTACTACTGTTGTTACATGCAGCCGCAAAAACAAGAATTACGCCTGACATTACCAGGAATTTTGTTTTCATTTTTTTTAAAATTTAAATTATGATTGTTAATAAGGGCAAATTTCACGTTTAAGTTAATTATTTAAATGCAGAAATAAATATTTATATAGAAAATTGTTTATTAATGGCTGTAAGAACTACCATAGACAATAAAAGGAATCCACTTTATTACTTTTACTTGCAAGCATTGCCTTCCATTATTTGAAATAATAAATAAAGAATGTATTTGATA
>CBIGQT010000424.1:0-3490 GCA_966191655.1 uncultured Ginsengibacter sp. | reverse complement strand
AGAACATTACGATTTATTGGCTGCACATTTCGATAACATAAAAAGAATTAACACTATACTTATTGATTTATGTCGTGATATATGGACTTATATAAGTATGGATTATTTTAAACAGCAAATTAAAAAGGGAGAGGTTGGAAGCAGTGCCATGCCTCATAAAGTAAATCCGATAGATTTTGAAAATGCTGAAGGAAACCTGGGAATTGCGAATGCTTTACTGGAGCATTTTTCAGCCAAATTACCAATTTCAAGATTACAACGCGATTTAACTGATTCAACTGTTATAAGAAATATTGGAATACCAATATCACATACCATACTTGCGATAAATTCGATTCAAAAAGGCTTACAAAAATTAATATTAAATGAGCAAAAAATAGCGTTCGATTTAGAAGACAACTGGGCGATAGTGGCAGAAGCAATTCAGACAGTTTTACGAAGAGAGAATTATCCGAAACCTTATGAAGCATTAAAGAAATTAACCAGGAGCAATGAAAAAATGACCAAAGAAAGCTTGCATACATTTATTGATTCATTGGAGATAAAATCCTCAATAAAAAAAGAACTTAAATCTTTTACGCCATTTAATTATGTTGGTATTTTTTTAGAGAAAAAAGACTAGCATGTTTTGCCAAGAGGTAGAATTATTTTATGAATTTCTATTTATGAATCTCACTTGTAAAATGAAATTCAATATCAGGGTTATTCGTCCGCTCCGTGTTTAGAAACCACTCGCTTTGTGCAAGGTAAACGATATGCCCATCCTTATCTTCAGCTATGTTTGATGATTTGAATCTTATAAACTCTTCCAGCTTTTTTGGATCTTTTGAAGTGAGCCAGCATGCTTTATAAAATGGAAGCGAATTCAACTGGACAGAGGCGCTATACTCATTCAGCAACCGATACTGTATTACTTCAAACTGAAGCTCACCAACACAACCTATTATTTTTTTATTGCCGCCAAATTGGGTAAACAGTTGCGCTACGCCCTCATCAGTAAGCTGCAACAAACCTTTTTCGAGTTGCTTTGTTTTTAGCGGGTCTTTGTTTACTACTTCTTTAAATATTTCCGGTGAAAAAGATGGAATCCCGGTATAATAATAATCTTCCCCTTCCGTAAGTGTGTCTCCGATTTTAAAACTTCCCGTATCAAATAAACCAATAACATCTCCCGGAAAAGCTGATTCAATTACGTCTTTATCTCTTGCCAAAAAACTATATGGATTACTAAACCTAACGTTCTTGCCTAAACGCACGTGATGAAAATATTTATTCCGCTCAAACTTGCCTGCGCATACTCTTAAAAATGCAATCCTGTCCCTGTGTCTCGGATCGAGGTTTGCATGAATTTTAAAAACAAAACCACTGAATTTATCTTCTGCCGGTTCCACAATTCTTGTCGTGACAGCCCTGTGTTGCGGCAGTGGCGCTATTTGTATAAATGTTTCCAATAATTCTTTCACCCCAAAATTATTAATGGCGCTGCCAAAAAATACCGGCGCAACTTTTCCCTGCAGATAAGGCTCTCTGTCAAAATCACCGTATACACCTTCTAACAATTCAACATCTTCTCTCAATTGGGAAGCATCTTTCTCCCCTATTCTTATTTGTAAAATATCATCTTTCAAATTTTCTAAAGGCAAATAATCTTCTTCAGTTGCTTTTTGATTTGGATTAAATAATAGCAAACTCTTATCATACAAATTGTAAACTCCCTTAAAATCTCTTCCCATATTTATAGGCCAGCTTAAAGGATGCAAACTTATTTTTAACTCACTTTCAATTTCATCCAAAAGATCAAAAGGATTTTTACCATCACGGTCCAGCTTGTTTACAAAAACAATAACCGGTGTATCACGCATGCGACAAACTTCCATTAATCTTTTTGTCTGCTCTTCTACTCCTTTCACGCAATCAATAACCAATACAACACTATCCACGGCCGTTAGTGTGCGGTAAGTATCTTCAGCAAAGTCTTTATGACCGGGCGTATCCAAAAGATTTACCAAAGTATTTTTATATTCAAAACTCATTACAGAAGTTGCAACCGAAATACCACGTTGCCTTTCTATCTCCATAAAATCGGACGTAGCATGCTTCTTGATTTTATTGCTTTTGACGGCACCTGCTGTTTGTATAGCTCCGCCAAATAACAAAAACTTTTCAGTTAATGTAGTTTTACCGGCATCAGGATGAGAGATAATTGCAAAGGTTCTGCGTTTCTGTATTTCGTTCAAATATTTCATAAAGTGCGCAAAGGTAACAATCAATTAAAAATTAAAAATTAAAAATTGAGAATCAGGTTAACCACATTTCATTATCCGTTATTGGTAGTCAATTACCTGTATTTTTGCGTTACAAAAATTTATTATGGTATTTAAGTTAACAGAAGAACAATTAATGATTCGACAGGCTGCCCGTGATTTTGCCAACGCTGAATGCCTGCCGGGAGTTATTGAAAGAGATGAGAAACAAAAATTTCCGTATGACCAGGTTATGAAACTTGCTGAATTAGGATTTATGGGAATGATGATCAGCCCGGATTATGGAGGTTCAGGATTGGATGCAATCAGTTATGTTCTGGCTATGGAAGAAATAAGTAAAGTTGATGCAAGCACAAGCGTTTGTATGAGTGTTAATAATAGTTTGGTTTGTTTTGGAATAGAAGCATTCGGTACCGAAGAACAAAAGAAAAAATATTTAACTCCCCTGGCACAGGGACGAAAAGACGGTGAATTATATATCGGCGCTTTTTTACTAAGCGAGCCAGAAGCCGGTAGCGACGCTACTTCGCAAAGAACCACCGCTGTTGAAAAAGATGATCACTATGTAATTAACGGAGTTAAAAACTGGATTACCAATGGCAACAGTGCTTCAGTGTATCTTGTGTTTGCACAAACAGACATCACCAAAGGAAGCAGGGGGATTAACGTATTTATTGTTGAAAAAAATCGGCTGGGCGTTACCGTTGGTCCCAAAGAAAATAAATTAGGCATACGTGGAAGCGATACACATAGCGTTTCTTTTACCGATGTGAAAGTTCCAAAGGAAAATCGAATCGGTAAAGATGGTTTTGGTTTTAAGTTTGCGATGATGACTTTGTCCGGAGGGCGTATCGGTATTGCATCACAGGCGTTGGGACTTGCATCTGGCGCCTTAGAAAGATCTATAGCTTATTCCAAAGAAAGGAAAGCTTTTGGAACACAAATAAAAAATCACCAGATCATTCAATTCAAAATTGCTGATATGGCAACAAGAGTAGAAGCGGCACGGCTGCTATGTTTCCGGGCAGCATGGCAAAAAGACAAAGGTGAAGATTATACTGAAAGTGCAGCCATGGCAAAAGTGTATGCGAGCGAAACAGCCATGTGGGCTACAACAGAAGCTATTCAAATACATGGTGGCTATGGATACGTGAAAGAATATCATGTAGAAAGAATGATGCGTGATGCAAAAATTACGCAGATATACGAAGGCACGAGTGAGGTAC
>CBIGQT010000423.1:0-3504 GCA_966191655.1 uncultured Ginsengibacter sp. | reverse complement strand
TTTGAATTTATTATTTTGAACATCATGCCACCGATTTTGCGTTGACTTATGGGTTAGCCAATTAACTAATAAACCAATCAACTAATTACCTATTTTGCATTATGTCTGTAAAAGTTGGAATCATAATGGGAAGTGACAGCGATTTAAAAGTAATGGAAGCTGCTGCAGAAATTTTAAAGAAATTTAATGTTGATTATGAAATAACAATTGTTTCGGCGCACCGCACTCCTATGCGAATGGTTGATTATGCTACATCTGCCCGCAGTAAAGGATTGAAAGTTATTATTGCCGGCGCCGGAGGCGCCGCACATTTACCCGGCATGATTGCTTCCCTCACAACATTGCCTGTTATTGGCGTTCCTATAAAATCCTCTAATTCTATTGACGGATGGGATTCGGTTTTATCTATTTTACAAATGCCCAATGGAGTTCCCGTAGCGACAGTTGCATTAAATGCTGCAAAGAATGCCGGAATTTTAGCTGCTGAAATTTTAGCAACTGCTGATGATGGTCTTACACAAAAACTTATTGCATTTAAAAATGAAATGAAGAAAGAAGTAGAAGAGAAAGCGGGCAAGATAGAAAAATAGATTTTCAAACTTCTTCTATCAAACAAAATTCCTGCTCCAGCGTTAGTGATTTTTCATACAAAATACGGAAAAGTTCATCTCCCCATTTTGAATAAAACAGCATAAAGTTTTCTGTACGCTCCTGCAGTGCATCATTAGGAAATAATGAAGTGAGAATTTTTGAAAGCTGATTTTTTGCATCAACAAATTTCCGCTTCTCAGCACGAAGCATTTTCTTCTCCAAAGCCTCTAATTTTTTGGTAGACTTTGTTTCAAGCGCTTCTGCATGCTGTTCCAGCGTTACATCAATTTCTTTTACTAATTTTTTTATTGAATAATATGCTTGCTGAATTTGAAATTTTTCTTCATCCAATTGTAAACGGTTTGGAGTATTTTTCTTTACAATTTCATTCAATAAATTTTCTCCTCCTTTAAATAAATCTGCAGAAATTAAATGTAATTTTTGAATAAGCTGATAATATTTTTTTTCAATAATTAAAAATGAATTCCTAACAAGCAATAATGGGAAAGGAACTTCATAAAAATGAAATAAATCTTTCAGTTCAAGCCAGTAGGCAATCTCGCCGCCACCGCCAATAAAAGCGATGTTAGGCAAAATCTTTTCCTGCATCAGCCCTCTTAAAATTACATTCGGACTAAAACGCTCCGGATGATTTCTCAATTCATTTTTTAATTCCTCTTTTGTAAAAATGATTTCAGTATCATGAACTACAAATTTATCGTTGACCCGCATAATACGGTTGCGGATATTATCTTTCAAATAAAACAAATTGATTTCTCTCGGATAAGCCTGAACCTTATATTTAGTTGATAAAATATCAGAAGTTTTACTCACAATCTTCGAAGAAGTATTTTCAAAAATGTCTTCCTCAAAAACAGGAATCATTTCTTTTTTCAAAGCTGCATTATCCGGTAAAAAAACAATCAATCCATAATTTTTAAAAAGCAGATGCAGTAATAAAAATGTCGATTGCTCAACAGACGAATTTTTCTGAAAGCATTTTTTTAGAGTATCTATAATTTCTTTGCCATACTTTTCAACCAATAATCTTCCTTCAATTTCATCAATGAGCTTTAATAAATTATCATCTACTTTCATTCTTCCAACTGCACCGGTTTGTTTTGTTTGCCAAACATATTTTTTCCCGTCAACAATTATATGATTCAGTTCTTCCAGGTCGGCATCTTCACTTCCCATAAAAAAAACAGGAACAAAATTGTATTGAGGCAATTGCTTCTTTAATTCTTCAGCAAGCTTTATGATATGTAGTATTTTATAGATAAAATATAAATGCCCGGTAAAAATATTTGGCTGATGAGCAGTGCAAACAGTAAATGTATTTTCATCTGAAAGCCTGCTGATATTAGCTTTTACGTTATCGCTATCATTTATATTTTTATATTGAATTTGCAATTGCTCTACCAACAATCCCCTGTTATTATTGACTTTCTTTCTTTGCTCAATAGCCGCTTTTATTCCTCCTATATTTACTTCATGTTCGTAAAAATCTTTTAAATCATTAGCACCAGCTACATAATCTAAAGTAATTTTTGTAAACTTTCCTGTGTCTGAATAAGGGATAAATTGGGATTGAAACTCGTTAGGCATCTATACTTTTTAATTACTTATTTGATACGGTAATTTTTTGAGCAGCAAAGATAGAGGGAAAAAATGTAGAGGAGATTAAGCAATATTGACAGGCAAGTAAATTTGATAATGAATCACTACATTTAATGATATAATTTACCAATGCCCGCAATCTATTTAGAAATGAAAATAAATTCCACCATTGAAATTTGTTTTGACTTGTCAAGAAGCGTTGACTTGCACCAGGTATCGACTATCGAAACCAATGAAAAAGCAATTGCAGGCAGAACAATGGGTTTAATAGAAGCAGGTGAATTTGTAACCTGGCAGGCAAAGCATTTTGGCCTTACACAAAAGCTTACATCAAAAATTACGGTCTTCAATAAACCATTTCATTTCAGGGACGAACAACAAAAAGGCTTCTTCAAATATATTATTCACGATCATTATTTTGAAGAACATAATGGGGATATAATAATGAGAGATGTTTTTAATTTTCAATCCCCATTTGGATTAATTGGTAAACTGTTTGACCGAATCTTACTCACTAAATATTTAAGAAATCTGCTCCTTGAAAGAAACCGCATTATTAAAGAATATGCAGAAACAGAAAAGTGGAAATCTCTTTTGAATGATATAACTTAAAGTCCTGAAAGGACGGGATAGACTATGATGGACGATATGTTTGGAATTAGATATTTCTTTTTAAAGATAGACTGCACCTACCTTAACATACATCGCTCTTTCGGGAATTGACCATAGTTTCAGAAAACTTCTCTTCAAAGAAAAAAAAAATTAATAGCTTTAATCTTTGAGTAATTTTAATTTCTTACTTCTAAAACGATTGCACTATGCAAAATTCACGTCGCAATTTTATTAAAAAAACAGCACTCACCACAGCAGGTGTTTACATGGGCGCTAATGCCTTCAGTGCAAAAAGTTATCGTAAAATTATTGGAGCCAATGATCGTGTACGCGTAGGCGTTATAGGCTTCTCTGACAGGCACAGAAGTTCCCACGCTCCTTCTTTTATAAATCGTTATAAAGAGTTGAATTTTGACCTGGTTGCAGTGTCTGACATTTGGAGCAAAAGAAGGGAACAGGGTGTTGCTTTTTGGAAAGAAAAAATGAATCACGACATAACCGCGTGTCGCAACAACGAAGAAATGTATGATAAAAAATTAGCGGATGCTGTATTCATCAGTACCTGCGATTTTCAGCATGCTGTGCACTGCATTCAAGCCGTACAGGCAGGTTGTGACGTCTATTGTGAAAAACCATTTGCGGAAACTATGGAAGATAATCGTGCAGCATTAAAAGCAGTGA
>CBIGQT010000422.1:0-3504 GCA_966191655.1 uncultured Ginsengibacter sp. | reverse complement strand
ATTTGCTCCAGGTATTTTCCATGAGCCTGCAGATAATCCTGCATGTAAGTTTCTGCATTTGGATTTACCTGTGAAGAATATGGTATTGCAGAATTGTAAGAGTAATTTTTGAAAAGATCTTTAAATCCATATTTAGTAACCTGGCTCACGTATTTAACCTCTTCTTTTTTAGGAGGAGTAGGAGATTTAATTACTTCGTCTATTGCTTTTGCTTCTGCAACATTTTCCGGAAGAGTAGTGTCTGAAATATTTTGCAGATAGCTTTTATTCTTCCCCAAAGAAAATTGCACAAAGCCCATCTGAAAAAAAATTAATAAAAGTGATATGATTAAAAATTTCTTCATTCTTTAATACTTTTTGTAATCTTTTATAAGCATATCAGATATTTCAAGTAAAGTTAACTCATCGTATTTATTTGTTATTACCTGCAGACCGAAAGGCATTCCATTCGAATGTTTAAATAGCGGTAATGAAACGGCAGGAGTTCCTGTAAGATTAGCATAAACGGTATATATATCGGCAAGGTACATCGCTATTGGATCCTTTTGCATAGTTCCGGCTTCAAATGCTGTGGACGGTACAGTCGGCATTATTAAAGCGTCGAAATTTTTAAATATTTCTGAAGTCTGTTTTACCAATAATCTTCTGATCTGCTGGGCTTTTGTAAAGTAGGCATCATAATAACCTTCACTGAGTACAAATGTGCCAAGCATAATGCGCCTTTTTACTTCTTTTCCAAAACCTTCACTTCGGGTTTTTTTATAAAAATCAGCAAGATCATCACCGTTATTTTTATGACGATAGCCATATCTTACTCCATCATAACGTGACAGGTTACTCGAAGCTTCCGCTGTAGTAAGAACGTAATAGGCAGGCACAATAAAATCGATGAGACTGAAATCAATTTCTTCTATTTCGTGCCCATCTTTTTTTAGCTGATCGCTTAATTCGTAAATATTTTTTTTTATTTCTATGTCCAGGCTTTCATGTTCCAGCGCGTTTTTTAATAACGCAATTTTATGTTTTTTTGATTGGCTGGAAAGAGAAAAACTCTTTTGTTTTTCCTGGTTTACCGTACTGTCATATTGATCTGGTCCATTTATAACCTCAAGTACTTTGGCTGCATCTTCTACATTATTTGAAAAAATTCCTATCTGGTCAAAAGATGATGCGTACGCTATCAGACCGTTCCGTGATACGCAGCCATACGATGGCTTGATTCCGGTTATTCCGCAGAAATCAGCAGGCTGCCTTACCGAGCCGCCCGTGTCACTACCTAAACTAACCATACAAAGACCGGCTTGTACAGCTACGGCAGAACCACCAGACGAACCGCCCGGTACTTTGGTTTCATCCAGCGCATTTAATACTCTTCCATACACTGAATTTTCATTGGTACTTCCCATTGCAAATTCATCGCAATTGCAAGTACCTATAATAATTGCATCTTCCTTTAATAAATTTTCAACAGCAGTAGAATTGTAAGCAGAGACAAAATTTTTTAAAATTCCCGAAGATGCAGTTACCGTATGGTCTTTATAGCATATAACATCCTTTATTGCAATAATAACTCCATGAAGCTTACCGCATGCTTGCCCACTTTTTCTTTTTTGATCAAGAAATTTTGCCCGTTCAATACTTTCTGATGCATACACTCCGACGAATGCATTCAGTTTTTTATTTGTATTAATTTTTTCAAGATAATATGCTATTGCTTCAGAGCAATTGGTTTCGCCTTTGTCAAGTTGTTTTTGGTATTCGTTTATGGAGTTATATTGAAACACGAAATGGTAATTTATACAAAACGGCTAAAGCGCTGACGTTTGTAATAAACGTACACCTTAGCCGTGAATTTATTCTGTAGATTGGTTACTTCAGGAGGCCTTCGTTTCTCTCACAACTTCCTGCCTTGGGGCGTCCTGTCTCTGTACCGGAGGAGGGTTATCTTTTTCACGCATCCCGGCATCAATTTCATTTTTCACATGTTCTTTGGCATCATTAAATTCTCTCACACCTTTTCCAATTCCTCTCATCAGGTCAGGTATTTTTTTACCCCCAAAAAACAAAAGAACTACCAGGAGAATTAAAATCCATTCTGAGCCACCGGGCATTGAAAGTAACAATACGGGTTTTAATAAATTAATTGTCATTGTTAAATAATTAGAAGTTCAAAGATACATCAATAATAACAATGTGAAATAAGCGACTCTTATTTCAAATTTGTTTAACAGTTTAGGAGATTGTTATCTGTTAATGTACCGGCCACATTTTGCCCTGCCGTTGGCAGCTTCATAAGGCGAAATTCCACGTGCACAAGAGGCAAAAATTACAGATGCTGTTAAAGCGATGATACAAACTTTTCTCATTTTTAGTAAATAATAGTGAGGTACAGTTTATATCATTAAGAGGTTTAAGTGAAATGCAATTATATAAAATAAAAAACCGGGAAACAATAGCTTCCCGGTTTTTAAATAAAAATATTTAACTATTTCATTCTTTTTTCCTGAATACGGGCACTTTTACCACTTCTTTCGCGTAGATAATACAATTTGGAACGACGTACTTTACCTACTTTGTGCAATTTAATACTGTCAATATTAGGAGAAAAAAGAGGGAACAAACGCTCAACTCCAATTCCATCACTAATTTTTCTTACGGTGAAAGTTGCAGTTCCACCTTCTCCCTGGCGTTTAATTACATCTCCCTTAAAACTTTGAATACGTTCTTTATTACCTTCCTGAATTTTATAATTTACAGTAATATTATCTCCTGCTTTAAATTGAGGAAGCTCTTTTTTCTGAGTTAATTGTTCGTGAATAAATGCAATTGCATTCATGGCTTTTTATTTTAGGAGTGCGAAGGTAAGGTAATTTTAATAAATTGTTGCAATGTTTAATTGTTTAATTAACATAATTGCTCTGTATTTCTGCGTTTCGTCCTAAAGCAATACTCATCAAAATATTTTTGATAATGCCTTTCGCTGCATTGATGATGAATGCCTCTTAACCAGCCTTTCATATTCATAATTTGTTGATGCAATACCGGAAAGATTTTACTGCGTCACTTTTTCTTTGTGTTGTCTTGGGGAATTTTTCTTTAGTTTTTCAGCTGGGATATTCATCTTTAACGACCCGGGCTTCCGTGGATACTTTGAACTCTGGAATGGGATAAAGCTTTCTTTTTACCATATGAGCGTCCTTTCTTTCCAGGTTCTGGCCCGCGGTAACATATTCGTATATATGCACTTCATCTGTTACGGGGGTGTTTTACCACTGGATTCCATTCCTTGTTGAATTTTGCAAAGAAATAACCAGGCTGTAGGCTGGCTTACTCCAATTTCTTTTGTTAATTCATAAGACGAAATATCTTTCTTTTTTGCCTATATTTTTAATATATTTTTAAAAAAGATATTGATATAATTCTTCGACTTTACCCAATGCTACCACTTCAATACTCCGCCTGTCTGCTGGCAGGTTAAATTTATTTTTGCCAAGTCCTTTGGTA
>CBIGQT010000421.1:0-3510 GCA_966191655.1 uncultured Ginsengibacter sp. | reverse complement strand
GTTTGGTATTTTAGGAGCTAAGCTTTTTGACAACCTCGAAAACTGGGACAGGTTCATACAAAATCCCTTAGGTAACTTATTATCTCCAAGCGGCCTTACTTTTTACGGCGGCCTTATTTGCGCAGCTATTGCTATATGCATTTATGCACGCAAAAAAGGCATTAATTTATTACACCTTACCGATTCATTTGCTTCTGCTTTGAGGATTGCTTACGAAGTTGGTGGTATTGGTTGCCAGGTGGTTGGAGATGTGGATTGGGGGATTTATAACAGCGCTTATATAAGTGATACGCCGGGCCATGTTGTTGCTGCCACTTCGCAACAATTCCAGGATAAGCTACATGCAAATGCTGCTTATTTTTTAAATGGCTCAGTAACGGATTCTTCCGGTAGCTCAGTTATTGTTACTGACCGACATTATGAATCTTTAGATAAGGTTCCACATAAAAGTTTTAAAGGCCCGGGCTTTTTACCTAAATGGCTATTTGCTTATACCTATCCTCATAATGTAAATGAAGATGGTGTTTTATTAAAAGACTGCGAAGGAAAATATTGCCGTGCATTGCCACAGCCTGTGTTTCCTACGCCTTTTTATGAAACTGTTACCTGCTCCTTGTTATTTCTTTTTTTATGGCTGATAAGAAGAAGAATAAAAATTCCAGGCGTTATGTTTTGTATTTATCTGATCGTAAATGGAATTGAAAGATTTTTAGTTGAAACAATCCGCGTTAATACCACTTATTCAATTTTTGGATTTCATCCGACGCAGGCAGAATTAATTTCGGCGGCATTGGTTTTTACCGGCATAATCGGTATCATAATATTTACAAGAAGATACTCTTCGAAATCTAATGCTGTATAAATTTTCTCCGTGCGGTTTCTCTAAACCAAATAGTTATAACGTATATAGTTACACGAAAAGGTCACTTCAATAAGAAGTAACCTTTTTTAATGTGCTTCCTGTGAAAACGGGTTCAAAGGATTCTGCAGAATATTCATTCGGAAAAATACCTTTTATCAACAGGTGCGAAGCTATTCTTCCCAAAGCATCTGAGCACATAGCCGAATAACCATTTCCGCCACAGGCAACAAACAAACCATTATTATTTAACAAGCCGATATATGGTTTGCGATGTTCGGTAAAACTTATGATGCATCTTTTTGTAAAATATTCTTCCGCTTTAATGCCAGGCATAATTTTCAATAAAGCGCCTTTCAAAATGTTCAAATTTGCATCGCTTGTTCCATTTCTAAACCAACTCCGGATATCCTGCATGCTGTCAAAATAAATATCTCCGCCAAGGTTGCATCCTATCTTTAAATAATATTTTCCATCAGGATATTGAACCGGCTGAATTAAGTAAACATTTTTATATACCGGATTATCAATTTCATATAACAACGACGGAAGCTTTGATAAACGTTTTGCTTCCTGTTTGCTTACTTTCACCCAAAGAGTTGTTTCACTTTTTAAAGCCAGGGCCAGTTTATTTTTTGTAAGGTTGAAGAAATTAATAAATGCCCCGGGACATAGCAGCACTTTTTTTGCTTTGTATATTTTTTTGTTTGTGGTTGCTATTTGCCAATAATTTTTTTCATAATTAATTTCATTTGCAATCTCATTAATTACGGTGCCATCGTTTTTTTGAAATAAACTTAATTGCGCCTTTATCAATAACCTGGGATTTATATAACCCGATGGTGAATCTTCGAATATGCCTTTTGATAATTGAGGAAATTCAAAGTCGGGGAAGACATTGTGAATGGCTCTACCGCTTTCAAAAAAATTATATTTCAAATTAAACCGGTTTGCCTGCTTTTCTATCTGTTCAAGATAATTATCTAAACCTGCAGGATTTACATAAAGGCAACCTACTCCTGAATGAAAAGAAATATTGCTCTCTTTTTCAAGAAAATTATATTGAGCCGAAGATTGAAGATTAAGCAAAGTCCACACAGGGTCTGTTCCAACAATTCTTTGAACCCTCGCCTGGTCGTAGTGACTTGAAAAGACGATAGCTTTATTAATGTCAGCATGTTCATCAGGCCCTATTACAGCTACGTTTTTTAGGGTCTCACTTAAATATCTTGCAGCAGCACAGCCGATTAAACCTTTCCCTATAGCAATGCAATCGAATATCATTTTTCAAATTAATATATTAGTTGATATTTTTTTCAAAAAATATTATAATATAAAAAAAAAAAATATTAATTTTTCATACCTCCGGCCACGATTACTCATCTAAAATTTCAAATAAAATGAAAAAAAAGTTTTCTGATCAGGCTAATGAGCGCCGCCATTTTTTAAAAAATGTAGCTACAGGCGCTGCAGCATTGAGTTTATCAATGTTTACCCCTCCCTTTAAATTATCTGCATCGGGCTTAGATAATGATCCTAATGATTCTGATGCATGGTTTAATAAAGTAAAAGGAAAACATCGTATAGTCTTTGACGTTACCAAGCCAAATGACATGCTTCCATTTGCATGGCCAAAGATTTTTATATTAACTAACGGAGCTACAGGCACTCCAGCAAACGATACCGGGGTTGTAGTTATTTTGCGCCATGAAGCTATTCCTTATGCAATGGAAAGTCGTCTTTGGGCGAAATATAAATTTGGTGATTCATTTAAAATTGATGATCCTAAAACACACGCTGCGTCTGTTAGAAATATGTTTTGGCACCCCGGTCCTGATGATTTCCAGGTGCCTGGAATTGGATCTGTGCAAATTGGCATTAATGATTTACAGGCAGATGGTGTAATGTTTTGTGTATGCAATATGGCGCTCACAGTATTAAGCGCAGTCACAGCAGGCAGTATGAAAATGGATGCTAAAGAAGTTTACAAAGACTGGGTATCCGGAATATTGCCAGGCATACAAATTGTTCCATCCGGTGTTTGGGCTGTAGGAAGAGCTCAGGAACATGATTGCGCCTATTGTTTTGCGGGCTAAATTGCTCTGTCAATAGCCAATAACTAAATATCAGGATTGAAATGTCCAGGGCTTATTAAAAGCCCTTTTTTCGTTAAAGGATAAATAGTCAATTTTCTATTTCTTTCCCTTCCATTCCATATAAAATTCCTGCAAAAAAATTTCCATAAACCGGTGCCGTTCTCCTGCAATTTTTTTTCCGGTTTCAGTGTTCATCCTATCTTTTAATAACAACAGCTTTTCATAAAAATGATTGATGGTGGGCGCTTTACTTCTTTTATAAACATCTTTAGTCATTTCTAAATCGGGTGGAATGGAGGGATCATAGATCTGTCTGTTTTTAAAACCGCCATAATTAAAAGCTCTCGCAATGCCAATGGCGCCAATTGCGTCTAACCGGTCTGCATCCTGCACTACAGCCAATTCAGTTGAATAAAAAGTATCAGTAAAATTGCCACCTTTAAATGAAATGTGCCTGATTATATTTTCAACATGTTCAATTATTTCTTTTTCTACTAAAATGTTTTCCAGAAAATCCCTTGTTTTTTCAGGGCCGATGTTTTCATTGCCATTATA
>CBIGQT010000420.1:0-3518 GCA_966191655.1 uncultured Ginsengibacter sp. | reverse complement strand
TTAAGAAAATAAAACGGGTTCTTTTTTCCAACAGGTCAAAATTTATTTTATCTACGGTGTCGGTTGGCTTATGATAATCTTTGTGGATTCCGTCGAAAAAGAAAAGTATAGGAACGCCTTTTTTTGCAAAATTGTAATGGTCACTGCGGAAGTAAATTCTTAAAGGATCATCCGGAGAGTTGAATTTATAATCTAATTCAAGTTGTGTATATTTTTTATTAGTAGCAGTACTTATTGGATCCAAATCGGTGCTTAATTTATCGTTTCCAATTACGTAAACATAATTCATACTATCGCCGTAATTTCTTCCGGGGTCAAAGCGGCCAATCATGTCTGTATTCAAATCTACGATAGTGTTGCCCAAAGAAAAGGCAGGATGATCAGAATAATATTCAGAGCCCAAAAGTCCTTCTTCTTCTCCACTAACGGTCATGAATACCAGTGTTCTTCGCGGTCCAAATCCATCCGCTTTTGCTTTTGCAAATGCCCGGGCCATTTCTACCACTGCCGCTGTTCCACTGCCATCATCGTCGGCTCCATAATAAATAACGTTGCCTTTTTTGCCAAGATGATCATAATGTGCCGTAAGAAAAACATACTGATTTTTTAAATCACTTCCTTCTATATATCCGATGACATTGCTTGCAGACGTTTCTGTCTTTATTCTTTTGTAAACTAATTTTGATTTTACGTTAACCTCAGCGTTAAAATCTTTTAAAGGGATACCACCTTCGGCATAAGCGGTCAGCTCCGTTCCTGTTCTGCCAAATATATTTTTAATCACATACGGGGCAACCGTTACTACAGGAACTTTTTCACCTGCAGTACTTTGTTGTCGGGGGAAATAGATATTTGATGTTTTAGACTTTGAAGCGAGATCGGTTATGTTATCAATTTTTAAATTTACGACCAATAACGCTATGGCACCTTTTTGTTTGGCAACCATTGCTTTTCTTGTGAAGCTGTATCCCCATATAGAAGGCGTGGAAGTTCCGCTGATTAAAAATGTATCACCGGCTTTTGGTTCCCCGGAAAATATTACCGCCACTTTTCCTTTTACATCTTTACCGGTATAATCATCATAGTTCAAATCACTAATTCCATAGCCTGCAAAAATTATATTTTTAGCATTGAATTCGCTCTTTTCATCTGTGCCGGGCGTTATGATATAATCTTGTCCAAACCTGTAATTCTTTTTACCAATCTTTAATATTTTTGGAATTAAAGTATCTTTTAATAATGAATAAAATTGTTGATAATCTTTTAACGAAGCTGGTGAAGTAAGGCCAATTTCTTTAAACTGTTCTTCAATATAAGCTGCCGATTTTCTTTGACCTTCAGTTCCGGTTTCCCTGCCTTCCATTGCCGCAGAGGCAATAACGGAAAGCTGCGTTTTTAATCCTTGTTGTGTAATAGTTTCAGCATATTTCCAGGGAGCATCTGTTTGTGAAAAGCAATAGCTTGTGAAAAGAAGTAATGAAATAATTACCAGGGAGAAGTTTTTCATCCGGAATGGTTTGCAAAGGAGCCCAATACTTTTTCGATTCAATAAAAAATTTCGTTTAGCCGTGTTCGTAAGCTGAGCAGGCAATTTTTCCAACGCGTATTTTATGGCGGCCTCCTTCAAAATCTGTATGCATAAATCTTTCTATCATTTCTTCAACAAGACCTTCTCTTACAAAACGGGCAGGAATACAAATTACATTGGCGTTGTTATGTTTACGGGCAAGCTCGGCTATTTCATCTTCCCAGCAAACCGCGGCACGAATTCGCTGGTGTTTATTTGCGGTTATGGCTACACCGTTAGCGCTCCCACAAATCAAAATTCCAAAGCTGGCCTCTCCGGCTTCTACTGCGTTTGATACAGGATGAGCAAAATCAGGATAATCTACAGAATCTGTCGAGTAAGTTCCAAAATCTTTCCACTTTACACTTTTTCCATCAAGGAATGAAATAACATCTTCTTTATATTCGAAGCCGGCATGATCGCAGCCAATAGCTACAGGTAATGCTAAATTAAAAGTACAGGACATGGCGTAGATTTTTGTTCAGACTAAAGGTAAATAAAATCCTGTGTAAGCCCTTGTCTTCAATTTCAATTTTTTAGCTAATGTTGATAACAATTAATGCCGTGATCTTTTGAAACTGTCAGTTGATAGCATCGTATACCAATCCTGCAACAATCGCATATACTGCATGGTGTAAAATATCTATAGCAATGTCTTTTGGTTCCCATTCGGAAAGAGGCGGTGCAATATCAAGCTTCGGCTGAATAGTAACAGCCGTTCCCCATATAGAAGCCATGTGCAAGGCTGTCGCAGTAAACCCTGTGATACCTGCCATGGACAATAATCCACGCATTACTCCCCATGAGGTACCATATACCCAATGTACTTCATTTGAAAATTCTTCTTTATTGCCGGGTGTAGCCTCAATATGCAATGTTTTTTTAACAGCTTTGGCAGGTGCGTTACTGGCTTTTCTTTTTGTGATTCTCATCTCAATCATTTGGGAAGCAGTTATAGCAATAGTTCCTGCCAAGCCTGCAATTAATCCTTTACCAATGGCCGAACCCAATTCTCCCAATATCGTTGATTCATGTGAAGTACTTTTCATTTTACATTATTTTTTATATGAATATTTATAATTTCACTACCGCAATTCCCGAGCCTAATCTTTTTAATATTATACTTAAAAGATAAGCTGCCTCGTATTTGATTTATATTACGTCTTTGAAACAACCGATATGATAAAAATATTTTTAAAATTTTTTCTCTTTCTTTTTGCCGCTTTTCTTAGCTGTAAAAACGGTAACGATACAAAAAATAAAAAGCAGGTAATTGTATACCTTCCTCAAAAAAATCCGGCTGATTCTTCAATAAAAACTGATACAGCAAATTTTAAATACGATCTCAAAATTCCTAATCATACATGGAAGCTCCCGGCTGATTTAATAGAAGTGTCGGGTAATACCTGGATGGATACAAATCATTTAATTCTTATTGAAGATCTTCATCCAAATTTATATTATATAAAAATTGATGATAAGAATGCCGTACTCGAAAAAAAAGTTTCTTTTGCAAAGGATGATAAAGAAAAATTTGATATTGAAGATGTTACTTATGTAAACAACACAGTATATGCTTTGTGGAGCCATGGCGTTATATTTAGAATTACTAACTGGCAAACCAAACCCATTGTGGAAAAGATTAAAACCTTTTTAAAAAAAGAAAACAACGCGGAAGGTTTGTGTTATGATCCGGTGACCCGGAATTTGCTTATTGCCTGCAAGGGTGCGCCAGGTATACTAAATGAAAAAAAATCAACAAAGGCGGTTTACCAGTTCGACATGTTGAAAGACAAATTAATTGATCAGCCATTTTTATTAATCCGAAAAAAAGATTTTGAAACAGTTACTGATGAAAAATTAGATTTCTTTCCGTCTGCAATAGCCGTTCATCCGGTTACTCATGATTTATATTTGTTGTCAACAAGAGATAATAAGTGTATGGCCGTTT
>CBIGQT010000419.1:0-3526 GCA_966191655.1 uncultured Ginsengibacter sp. | reverse complement strand
CAAATGGAGCTATGGATTTGGTGAAACATTTACTTTTATTATGCCGGATCTATATGGGGGAGGAAGCCGTAACAAACAATTTGGCGGCGATTCAAAGTTTGTAGAAAAACTTAGCGAAGCCGGTGTACCGGAAGACAATGCGATACAATATGAAAGCGGAAGCATTTATTGGGGAGGCCAGCCTACTACCGCAGGCCCTGTCTACCTGGGCGCTATCATTTGTTTTCTTTTCATATTTGGATTATTCTATGTGAACGGTTGGTATAAATGGTGGATTATCGCTGCATCTGCCATTGCAATTTTACTAGCATGGGGGGCTAATTTAAAAGGAATAAACTATTTCCTTTTCGACCATCTTCCGTTATATGGCAAATTCAGAGCGGTAACCATGTCGCTGGTTATTCCTCAATTATGTTTTCCACTTCTGGGCGTACTTGCAGTAAACAAATTGATTAAGGAAACTGACTGGAATGTTGCATGGAACAAATTGCGTTTAAGCGTTTACGTTACAGGAGCTATTATGATCCTTCTTGCAGGATTTTATTTTACAGCAAGCTACAGCGGCAGCAATGATAAATCACTTAAGGATAATTTTAAGCAAAGTATGCTACAGCAGGTTCCACGTGGTCAACAGGCGCCTCCGCAGTTAGAACAACAGGCTGAAGATTTTAGCTCTCAACTATTAAGTGCGCTGCGCACTGACCGGAAAGATTTAATGGGCGGAGATCTTTTAAGAAACTTTTTATTGATTGCTGTCGCGGTAATTTTACTTGGCTTATTTATAAAACAAAAAATAAAGCCGGTTATTTTATTAGCAGGCTTGATCGTTTTATCATCTTTTGATTTACTGGGTGTAGCAGACAGATATTTAAACAGCGAAAGTTTCGTGGAAGACAGTGATTTCGAATCTGCATTTTTGCCAACAGAAGCCGATCAGCAAATATTAAAAGATCCTGACCATGCCAATTTTCGCGTGTTTAATGAGACCGAGGGAGCCAACGCACTTTACAGCGATTCAAGAACTTCTTATCATCATAATTCTATCGGAGGATATCATCCGGCATTGCTCGGCCTATACAACGACATTATCGATAACCAGTTAAGCAAGGGAAATATGGCTGTGTTTGATATGCTGAATACAAAATATTTTATTGTTCAAAATCCTCAAACCGGCAAACCTGTCGCACAGCTAAACCCGGATGCATTTGGAAATGCCTGGCTTGTGAAAGGAATAAAATATGTTCCTGATGCGGATGCAGAAATGAGCGCATTAGATAGTACAAACTTAAAGGATACTGCTGTGGTTGATAAAAGATACCAATCTCAAATTAAACAATCTCCCCTTCCTGATTCCTCGGCCTTCATAAAATTGAAACAAAATCTGAATGACAAAATTGATTATACATTTCATAGCACTACACCACAGTTTGCAGTGCTAAGTGAAGTGTATTATCCGCTTGGATGGAACGCTTTTATTGATGGGAAAAAAGCTGATTATGTAAAAACAGATTATGTACTGCGTGGCATGTACGTACCGGCAGGAGATCATGAAATTGAATTTCGTTTTGAGCCAAAATCATATACGAACGGAAGGCTGATTACCATCATTGCAAATATTCTTGTCTTTCTTGCATTGATAATTGCCGTGGTTTTTAATTTAAGAAAAAAACAGAAACCTGATGCGCATCTGTTATAAATTGATATAATTAATTACACGAATTATTATGGTTATTGGAAGTGGAATGATCGCAAATAAATTTAAAGCGTATAAAAATGACGGCAACATCCTCATTTTTGCTTCCGGCGTTTCTAATTCAAAAGATGTTGTTGAAGAACATTTTTTGCGTGAGTCTCAATTGTTAAGTGAAACCGTAAATAGCTATCCCGAAAAAACACTTGTTTACTTCAGCACCTGCAGCATCCAGGATAGGGATGTAGCTTCTTTACCGTATGTAGTGCACAAAAAAAATCTTGAGGAATTTATAAAAAATAATGCAGCAAACTATTACCTGTTCAGGGTTTCGAACCTTGTTGGAACATCTAACAATCCCTACACGCTTATTAATTATTTCATTTTTAATATTCTTAAAAATTATTCTCTAACAGTATGGACAAGGGCTTTTAGAAATATAATCGGCGTAAATGATATGTATGCGATAGTGAATTATTTTTTGCAAAAAAAAGAAAATATAAATACCACAATTAATATTGCCAATCCTGAAAATTACTCTGTTCCCTTTATTGTTAAAACGATTGAGGAACATCTCAATAAAAAAGCAATTTCAATTGAAGTAGATAAAGGCGACGATTATAAAATTGATGTTTCAATAATTGAACCTTTATTTGGGAAATTAAATATTCAGTTTAATGATACCTATCTTGCTTCATTATTAAAAAAATATTATCATTCGAAGTGACATACAAAACGGCGATTATAAAAAGAAATATAGAAGCTGTAATTATTTATCCTTTTGTTCTTTTAGGAAAAATAATATCGCCACTTTTTTCTCTGAAAACACATCACAAAGTATTTATCTTTTCTCCTTCTGCAGATATCGGTGGTTCTATAAAAGTGAATTCTGATTTATGTTCCTGCCTTGCGGATCAATCTCCGTTAGTAATTTTTTCAAAAAAACCAAAAAACAATAAATTTTCAGAACAGTTTAAAATTCCCGGTGTAAGAACAATTGACTTACATCGGTATGTTGATTATAAGTGGTATCATTTTGTAAATTTATTTTATCGGGGAGTTGTTGCTTCGTGGATTAATAAAGTTGAAAATCCGATAGTAATTGGCGGGGAAAGTCTATTCTTTTATAAAGTATTGACACACATAAAAAAAAATGCGGTCCGGGCAGATATTTGTCATCTTAACACCTGGTTCAATTATAGCCAACAATTCATTAAAGATATGGATGCACGAATTTTCAGTACCGCAAAATTGAAAAGAGATGCAGAAGCTTTATATAAAAAAAATAATCTTCCGGCCGAATATTATGCACGATTACATTTCATAGACAACAAGGTTGCTATTCCCGAACATTATCAAAATAATAATACAACATTATCTGTATTTTTTATTGGAAGAGGCGCTCCTCAAAAAAGGATTCACATTATTGCAGCAATTGCCAGGAGGCTACACGAAATGAAAGCAGATATTCATTTTTCATTTGTAGGTGATGTAGATAAAGTAATCGATCCGGATGAATATCCGTATGCAACATTTTATGGCAATGTTAAGGATAGAAGTAAAATGGTAGATATTTACAGAAGTTCCGATGTGCTATTGCTTACATCTGCTTATGAAGGGCTTCCGATTGCAGTTATGGAAATGATGGCGCACGGCAAAGTAGTTGTCTCTACTGCGGTTGATGGCATTCCTGATTATATTATTAATGAAGAGAATGGTTTCTTGCTGGAAAATAATGTTGATGAAAATAAAATAATAGAAGAGGGAGTATCCGTTTTACAAAATCTTGAAAAAAATAAAAATTTATTGAAACAAGTGGGCTAAAACAGCAGGCTA
>CBIGQT010000418.1:0-3528 GCA_966191655.1 uncultured Ginsengibacter sp. | reverse complement strand
TCCGTCAAATTTTTAAATAAATTAAGAAGCCGTGAACGACTGCCCTACGGTGTTGGTGTAATCAATTAGCTTTCATTGATCGCCGGTTGCCCATATTGCCAATATCTAATTCCCCATGCTGGCCTTAGAATGTTTAAATAACAAAATACTAGCCTTCGTGGGTGTTCCCTCTCTTTCGCAAGCCACACCAACCACTCGTGCGAGCCGCCGTCTGGTCTCCGACCAACGGCCAAACAGCATAAACTCAGCCAATGTAGGTACTTCCTTCTTTCACGAGCCCAACCTGTCCACCTGTGAGAGCCCCCATATTCGCGCAAGCATATCCTTCAATCAGCAGAGACTTAGCGCCCTTATGTTCGCGCAAGTCTCTCCACTCCATTCGTTGAATTATAAAGAAAGGTTGCGTTGGCGTAGGTTTGGTAGCAGGGCTAAGCATATTGCCCATACCTGTGCCATATTGAAGAGATTGGTTTTATTAACCTTCAGTTATTATGCAGTGTCACAAGTTAGGCTGGGCAAAGGCTAAGCCTATGTTTGCGCCATAGGAGGGTTATCCCCTTTTCTGTTTATAGATTATAGAAGCCTTCAATTTTTTATTCTTACTAATATCTCAACCAGGATTTTTAGCAGAAAAGATGGCAACCTAAATTATTTTCCATTTCCGCTACTTCTTGCGTACTTTTAAAATATATGTTACCAGTATTTCTATGAAAAAACTTCCTTTCTTTATTATATGTCTTCTTTTTTGCTTCACAATTGCGGCACAGGATACTTCTTTTAGACATTCCGGCAAATCTTTTGATTCTTCAGCTTTTGCTGCCGATGATACACTAACACATAGTGATTATTTATCAAGGATAAGTAAAGTTTTTCAAATACTGAATGAAGCCCCTTCCCTGGCGCAATTTATTCCACTTATTGGTGTTATGGTTCAACAAATGGATGAGGATGATTCGGCATTAAGCATAATGAAAGACAGGCTTTCGACAACTGACCGGGGCCTCAATATCCGTAACCTGCAAATGTTTAATGTGCTTCTTGATCAGCTAAGGATTGATAATAAAGAGTACGACAAAAAACTTACCCGCTATGACAGCACTTTAGACGTAACAAAAGAGGAGATTTTCTTAGGTACGAAAGATACCGTTATACAAGCTATTTTTCGCAAACGTTCGTTATGGGAGACCTTTAAGCCGCAAGCAGAGCTTTTACACTACAAATGGAAAAATGCAGATAGCATTGTTAAGCATGTCAATGTTGTTATTGATCAAACGTTAGCCCGCATCTCAAATAATATAATTACAATAGACGAACTAACAAGACAGGTGGATGAACGTTTACAAACAATCGGGTCCGTGGCTTTTAGTAAAGAAAGAAGATATTTATGGGAACCCCGCTCCACCACTATTTCCCGTTCAGGCGTTCATGGATTCTCAAAAGTGCTCTCCGATGAAAAAAAGATAACGATATTTTATTTTAAACATAGCCGTAACCAATTATACTTGTTACTGGCTACGGGGTTAATCTTTTTTTATTGGATATTCTATAATTTTAGAAGCCTCAACCGCTTAAACAAAAGAAACACTCTGGATGCATTAAAGTTCAGGTATATTAACCCAGTTCCTATAGTCGCTTCATTAGTATTCGTGCTTAACCTTGCTCCCCTTTTTGACCTGAATGCGCCAGCCATTTATATTGAATCGATTGAGTTTTTATTAATGCTTTCATTGGTGATACTTTTCCGGAAAAACCTGACAAGCCAATGGTTATACCTGGGCATTGCCTTTGTATTGCTTTATGTTTTATTGTCAATAACAAGGTTCTCGGGACTGCCATTTTATATTCAGCGCTGGTCGACGCTTTGTATAAACAGCGCCTCTTGTGCGCTTGGTTTATTTGCCCTGTTGCGTTTTAAAAAGCAGTTAAAAAAATACAAGTTCATTTTTTTTGTTTCAGCACTTTATCTTCTTTTTAATATTCTGGCAGTTATCTGTAATCTTTTCGGCAGGTTGACATTCACACAGTTGTTGGGTACAACAGCTAATACTGCTTTTGTACAGGCTATTGGTTTAATGGTGTTTGTACAATTAGTTACAGAAACGTTCCTTCTACAGATTCAAAGCAGCAGAATACGCAAGCAATATCCTCAACATTTTGAATATACAGCTATTGCAAAAGGCATCTCCAGGCTTATGATTTTTTTGGCAATATTCATCTGGCTAATTGTATTTGCCACCAACCTGGATTTATATGATGCATTGAATGATATGCTCACCTCCTTTTTAACCACACCACGTAGGTTAGGTAGTATTTCGTTTACATTAAATGGTATTATCCTGTTCTTAGCGATTATATGGATAGCTAATTTTTTGCAAAAATATATCGCTTATTTCTTTGGCGACATTGGTGATGATTCTGTATTGGACAATAAAGGGCCACGTTCGAGCCTGTTGATTACCCGTCTTGTTTTATTGATAGCGGGATTTTTATTGGCTGTTGCTGCATCAGGCCTTCCGATGGACAAAGTAACGCTGATATTGGGGGCCCTGGGTATTGGTATCGGCCTGGGGTTACAAAACATAGTAAATAACTTTGTATCAGGCATAATATTAATTTTTGACCGCACGCTGCGTATAGGTGACACCGTTGAAATAGGTGATGAAAAAGGGCGGGTAAAGGAAATAAGTGTTCGCTCCAGCACTATACTTACGGCTGAAGGTGCTGAAGTTATTATACCAAATGGAGATATATTATCCCACAATATCGTTAACTGGACGCTTAGTAACAACCACATCCGGGCCGATGTTTCTTTTATGATTGAACAGTTGGTAATAGATGAAGGTATAAAGATGGCCAATAAAGAAATAATTCAATCCATTCCGGACGTCCTTACACAAAAAGACGTCGAAACATTCATCAATACTATGACATCTAAATCAACTGAAATAAAAGTATATTTCTGGTGTAAGGATGTTACTAAATTCGAACAGGTTCGCAGTGAAGTATATACGAAAGTTAATAAATATTTAACCAGGAAGGGGATAAATGAGTCTGATGATAAGGTGCCACAAAGAAAATAAAAACGTTGAGTTGCAACCCCCCCGCTTTTGGCGCAAGCATACCCTTCAACCAACGGAGGGTTAGCGCAAGCGTCCCGCTTGTGCTTGAGTTAAAAAGAGCAATGAATAAAAAATATAAAAATCTGCGTATACAGTTGACTGTTAGTAAGCGTTGGTTTATTCAGGTTATAGTTTATTTATGTCACAAGCGGACGCTTACGCCGCTCCGACCGCGACGCAGAATTTGCTAAAAATAAGCGAACGAAAGTGCATGTAAATCCGCTACAGTAGCGTATCTTTGTTATGGAATTAAGATTAACACTCACAATTAAAACTTCGCAAAATGAGACAGTTACTAAAGAAGTTCTTTGCAGCTTTCAAAGCATTTTTCAATTTTGAACCTCCGTCAAATTTTTAAATAAATTAAGAAGCCGTGAACGACTGCCCTACGGTGTTTGCGCCATAGGAG
>CBIGQT010000417.1:0-3546 GCA_966191655.1 uncultured Ginsengibacter sp. | reverse complement strand
ATGAAAAAGATAAAAAGAGAATTAAAAAAAATGAAAATTTTAAAAAACAAGTTGTTAAATTTCTCATACGCAAACGTTTATTTAAATGTTAATTTTTTATGAAATTAAAGAAATAGTTCTAATAAAAAAAAAAAATTAAACCGATTGCATTTAATAAATAATTTTTAATAAATAATATTAAATCATCTATAACGGCAAGTTTGATATGATAAATATCCTATAAAGCAACTGAAATGCTTACAACCGATTGCATTTTAGAATATTTTTAGGCCCTCCTTAGTCGTGTGAATTTTTTCTTAGGCTCAGAGTGATAAAGTTTAAATCAATTTTTATATAAAAGCGATTTCGAGCCGGTTTAATTAAGAAAAGTGTATCAATTATTTATTTGACAAAATTCGATTTTAAAGCAATGAGATATTTGGAGTGAATCAGATACCTGATGATTCGATATAATTTTTTTGTTACCGTTTCCCGTGCCGTTTAAGGAATTTTATTTTTTAACGATGAATTTCTTACAATAAGTTCAGTGCGCACAACGATTGTGTTCGTATGATGCATGTTACTTATTCCCTTTAAATGATTAATTAAATTTCTTGCTGCAATTTCTCCCATATCATTACCAGGATAGTTAATGGTCGTTAGGGTGGGTTCTATGAGTTTCCCTATTGCATCGTTGTTAAAGCCGACTATGGCGATATCCTCCGGTATCTTAATTCCATGTTCTTTTAATGTACGTATACAAACTGCAGCTACAAAATCATTTGTGATAAACACACCGTCGGGGAGCGGTTTTATTCGCATAATTTCCATAGCTGCGTCTACTCCCGCTGCTTCGCTAAGGTCTTTTATGATTAACAGTTTTTCATCCAAAGCAATTCCATTATCAAACAAGGCGTCCTGATAGCCTTTATAACGTTGAGAATAAACGTTACGCCTAAGCATGGACGTTACATGGGCAATTCTTTTACATCCCTGGTCAATAAGATGCTGAGTCGCCAGATAACCACATCGGGCGTTATCAATAATTACAACCGTGCTGTTTCCATCCTGCTCTACGCGATCAAAAAATATAACAGGTACACCCTTTTCAACAAATGATTGAAAATGATTCAGGTTTGTAGTTTCGAATGAAAGGGAAGCAATCAATCCGTCTACCCTCTTTTCAAAGAGATTTTTTGCGTTAGCAATTTCTTTCGTGACATTTTCCGATGAATGTGCAATTATTAAATCGTAACCTCCTTCCGTGGTTATTTTCTCAACACCCGCTAAAACAGAAGTGATGAAATTACTGTTCAATTCGTGCACAATAAGACCTATGGTCTTCGTATGTTTTTGACGAAGGTTACGTGCAAAATGATTGGTCCGATATCCCATTTGCTCTGCGACCTCGAATATTTTCCTTTTTGTATCTGTTTTTACAGCCGGGTCATCTTTTAACGCCCTGCTTACCGTAGCAGAAGATACATTTAATACTGTTGCTATATCGTAAATCGTAACTTCTTTTCCCCTTATCATAGTCGGTAACAAAGATTTTTTATTATATATTATATGAATTATGTGAAGCTATTTAAAAAAATTTCTGGTACAAATAAAAATGCAAACGGTTGCATTTTAAAATAAATATCTTAATTTAGATTCCAATCAGCAAACGGAATCCATTATTTTAATGATTTGTTCTGATCTGTACTTTTAAAAATTTCTATTGTTATAATCAGACTTTAGGTAAGCCACAATTTGGAAACTTTTAAATTAAACACGTATTTTCTCGTAATCAAAATGAACGCGGGATGATTTCTATCATCCTGCCTCATTTATATTTTAAAAATATAACTATAGTTAATAGGCCTCAGTCTTTCATCTTATCAAATGTACATATATTATTAATAATAAGTTTATCTAATATAAAACAATCTGTTCCGAAAAGACTGCTAATGGAACTAACTTCAACAACTACCTTTGAAAATGTCTTTTGTAAACTGAAAGCAATACAAATAAAACTTAATCTGAAGACTATCTCCTTTACTTTACTAAAACTTGTTTACAATCGGTTACATTTACAATGAAAATCCTTACTTTAGTGATTTAATTGTCATGTTGACATTTAAACCACATTGAAGATTGCTTCCTATAAACTGTATTAGCGATTATCAAATTTCAATTGTTCGTGACTTCTCAAGAAGTTGCTTATGGTTGCTTCTAATCAGGTTTTTGAGATTCGTTGATGAACTTCCTGGTTAGTGTTTTTACAGATTATTAGTGAACATCAAACCGGTTATTAAAAGATGTTATTAAATTTATATTGTTTCCCCATTTTGAATAATGGAAGAACAGCTAATTATTTAAATGCAGAAATATGCAAGCCATGTTACTGCAAAATTTGTGATAATAAAAAAACTCAAGATGCAATCAATTCAATTTCTAAAAAAGTTCTATACAATTTCTACTTTAGTTGTCTATTTTTTATTCTATGTAAATATTTCTTTTAGTCAGAAACTACAGATAAATGATTCAACTTATTTTGAAAAACCCGGCGTAAATGTATTAGTATTTAACTACGAATACAGCGGCATGTTCTTCGATGAAAAAACATCTGCGATTGAATTAATACATCATGGCGTAAGAACAGCAACCGGTGGCGCAGTTCGTTTGCAAAACACACCTGAACAATGGGATTTGATACCAAAAATGATAAGCCGCAAAGTGGACAAAGCAAACAACAGTATTGAAGTTGAATTGCGTTATGAAAAGTTTGATTTCAATTCGAAAGTTGTTGTTACGGCAAAAGATAATGGCGTTGAAATAAATGTTTTTCTTGATAAGCCTGTTCCAGAAAAACTAATTGGCAGCGCTGGTTTCAATCTTGAATTTTTGCCTTCGGCTTATTTTGAAAAAACATTTTTGGCTGACGGCAAGCCGGGCAATTTCCCCTTGTATCCTTCAAGCGAAACAAGCATAGAACCTATCAGTAAAAAGATTCCGCAGTTTGGCGGCTTTACCACCTTTGATGACAGGGGCCGCGGTGAATTTATTGCGCCTTCGCCCATCGCCACGTGCAAAACATTGCTGTTAGCGCCGGAAGATGTTGAGCGTAAAGTGAAGATTGTTTCGGAAACAGCAGATGAAGATTTAATGTTGTTTGATGGGCGCAATCTTGCGCAGAATGGTTGGTTTATTGTACGCAGTTTATTGCCGGCAAATAAAACAGGAAAAGTATTAACGTGGTATGTTGAACCCAATGCAATACCCAACTGGAAACGAAAACCTGTTATTGAATTTTCGCAGGTAGGTTATAATCCATCACAACAAAAAACAGCGGTGATTGAGTTAGATAAAAATGATACACCATTGAAAACAGCAACCTTATTCCAGGTTACGGCAGATGGAAAAACTGTTGAGAAATTAAAAGGCGATGTGCAGGTTTGGGGAAGATATCTGCGTTACAATTATGCGAAGTTTAATTTCAGTTCTGTAAAAGATGCGGGGCTTTATTTCATTCAATATGGCGATGAAAAAACAAATACTTTTTCTATTAGTAATGATGTGTAT
>CBIGQT010000416.1:0-3549 GCA_966191655.1 uncultured Ginsengibacter sp. | reverse complement strand
GAAAAAGAATATGAAGAAAAATTTAATACTGACCGGCAAAAATTATTAAAGCAATTTTCTGAGCAACAAAAGATTTTTGATGATCAGCAAAAAGATTTTGAAAAAAAGAAAGAAAAAGAAAATGAATTATTTGCCGAAAGAATGCAAAAGGAAAAATTAAGGATTGAGAATGAGGTACAGGAAAAACTTAGAAAATCTATCAGCAGCGATTATGAAAATCAGTTAAAAATTTTACAGCAATCTAATCTTGACAATGAAGAAAAATTAAAATCAGCACGACAAAAAGAACTGGAGTTTTTGAAGAAAGTTCAGGACTTAAAAAATAAAGAAGAGGAAATGGAAATTATTCTTCAAAAAAAATTATCGACAGAAAGAGCAACATTAACTGAACTGATAAGAAAGCAGGAGATAGAAAAAAATGCTATAAAAGAAACGGAAAGTAATTTAAAATTTAAAGAACTTGAAAAGCAACTGGAAGATCAAAAAAAATTAGTAGAGGAAATGAAACGCAAGGCCGAACAGGGTTCTATGCAGCGGCAAGGTGAAGTGCAGGAAATCGCTTTAGAAGAAATTTTAAGAAATAATTTCCCCTTCGATGTGATAACAGAAGTTGGTAAAGGAGTAAGAGGCGCTGATTGTATTCAATTGGTAAGAAATAATTTTGGGCAGGAATGTGGCAAAATAATCTATGAAAGCAAACGCACAGAAAGCTTCGGCGCCGACTGGATAGAAAAATTTAAAAAAGATATGCGCAGTACGGGCGCTGATATTGCGGTGCTGGTTACTAAAAAAATGCCTAAAGAAATGGATTGTTTCGGGCTGAAAGATGGAATATGGGTTTGCACTTTTTCTGAAGTAAAAGCGCTGGCAAATGTTTTAAGAGATGGAATAATCCGTATTTATAACTCGGCAAAAAGCCAGGAAAATAAAGGCGATAAAATGCATTTGTTATATGATTATTTAACCAGCAACGAATTCAGTGAACAATGGAAAGCCATACGTGAAGGATTTTTTGCAATGAAAATTGGTATACAAAAAGAAAGGGATTCTATGGAGCGTTTATGGAAGGCTAGAGAAAAGCAGTTAGAAAAAGTTCTGCTAAATTCAGCGCATGTAAAAGGTTCTATTGAAGGAATTGCAGGGCAGGATTCAATCGATCTTAGCCTGATTGATGAAACCGACACCAATTTACTGGAGGAATAACCGGAGAAATTTTTTACGAAAACGGCAAAAAATTTATACCTCAATAAAGATCGATCTTACCCTATAACCCAGGCCAGGCAAAGTTTTTCAAACCGATGGAAATGTATATTTAATTCCTTTTCAAATTCTTTTACAAATAAACATTCTATAAGTCCGTCATCATCTTTTGCAGAAATATTTTTGATTACAATATTATTTTTAAAACCAACGCCGCCTTTTCCATACCATTTATAAACTGCTTCTTTACAGCTCCATAAAAGCGTAAGAAAGTAACTACTAACGTTTGGTAATAGCCGCAGTTCATCACCCGACAAAAATTTATTTTTTATAACATCAATTTTTGGCGTTATTAATTCAACATCAATTCCTGCGCTTTCATATTCGCTGACAATTGCTGCCGCAAAATCGCCGCAATGAGAAATTGAAAAATGAAACAAGCCGGCCGGCAATAAAGGTTTATTTGATTGGGCAATTTCAATTAAATGCAAAGGAAACTCAGGATGCAATAATTGAAGCAAATATCTGCCTGCCAAATGTTGCAGCCTTTTATGAGGATGATTGATCTCTTTTTGCAAATGAATTTTCTCAAGAAAGAAATTTTCGGGTTCTGTAATGTGCCATACGGCCAGCTTAGCTGTTTCGTTGATATTATGTTGATAAAACAAAGGCATTCAAAAAAAATTATACTTCTTTTGCAGATGTATGAATTATTTTGCAAACAATAAAATAAAGGACTAAATGATTTTATCAGATACAAGAATTCTTGAGGAAATTGAAAAGAAAACAATTGTAATTGAACCCTACAACAGGGAATGTTTGGGAAGCAATTCTTATGATGTTCATTTAGGAAAATGGCTGGCAACTTATACAGAGCATATTCTTGATTCAAAAAAACATAACACAATTGATTACTTTGAAATACCGGAGGAAGGCTTTGTTTTGTATCCGCACATTTTTTACCTGGGCGTTACCGAAGAATATACTGAAACACATGCTCATGTGCCTTTCCTGGAAGGGAAATCTTCTACGGGCCGCCTTGGTATTGACATTCACGCCACAGCCGGAAAAGGTGATGTAGGTTTTTGCGGAAACTGGACGCTTGAAATTTCAGTAAAACAACCTGTAAAAATTTATAAAAGTATGCCGATAGGCCAGCTGATTTATTTTCCTGTTGATGGAGAAATTGAAATAAAATACAACCAGAAAAAAGACGCCAAATACAGCGGGCAAATTAATAAACCCGTGGAAAGCATGATGTGGAAGAATAAGTTTTAGGAAGTACTAAAGTCAGTGTTTATTTTCGTTCGTCGGAAGACTAAACTCATTTACATAAATTCCCTGGCGTTGAATTAATCATTACAATTTATTTATTGATACCGGAATTTGATTCTACTTTCAGATTCAAATTTTTATCCAGCTCATTTTTATCCTGTTCATTAGCATACTGAATAAATAAGATGGTAACATAAATTAAAATAAGGGCAGATATACAAGCGAGAAATTTTATTGGGTCTTTTCTTAACCACCTGAAAAAATACTTCAGCTTGAAACGTTTAACAGAATGTTTAGCGCGTTTCCTGGCGGAACTATAATTTGAACTCAGGGAATTTACCGGATTTGAAGTAGGGATATTCAATTGTTAATTTTAGCTAATCGTAAATAAAGTACTGTTTTATAGATGGATGGCGAAACTACTTATTTTTCATAAAATTATTTTCGCCTGCATAATTGTTTAAACGTAAAAAATATTTCACTTATTATAAGTTTATTGTAACCAGTTTCAAAAAATCATTTTCAAAACTTTACACGAGTTCAATCACGGTTATTTCCGGCAATATTCCTACCCGGCCGGGGTAACCAATGAATCCATATCCCGGATTTACGTACAATTTTTGTTTTCCTTCTTCGTAAAGTCCATCCCATTCTTTATAAACATATTGAACAGGACTCCATTTGAAACCCGGGATTTCAACACCAAACTGCATCCCATGAGTGTGGCCACTCAGGGTTAAATCAACATCACTATATTGAGGCCGAACCTGCGCATCCCAATGACTTGGATCGTGACTTATTAAAATTTTAAAAGGATATTTTTCAGTGCCTGAATAAGCTTTTGCCATATTACCGTATTTCGGAAATCGTGCTTTGGCGCTCCAGTTTTGAATGCCTATCAGCGCAAAAGATTCGCCGTTCTTTTCAATTGCCACATGTTCATCCATTAATAAATGCCATCCAAGTTTTGCGTGAATAATGGCAAGATTTTTTAAATTTTGTTCTTTTGTAATTCCATTTTGTGGCCAGTTTACATAATCACCATAATCGTGATTTCCAAAAGTAGAATATACA